>CAZBTE010000092.1:0-8033 GCA_964494665.1 uncultured Limnobacter sp. | reverse complement strand
ACCACGCTGGCGTTCATGTCGCTGACGTACTTCCTGCTGCCGACGCTGTTCAACCGCGAACTGATCCTGCCGGGTTGGGCGAAGTGGCAGCCGTACATCTTCGGCCTGGGCATGGGCGTGTTCACGCTGGCGATGATGGGCGCCGGCACCCTCGGCGTGCCGCGCCGCCACTGGGACATCACGTTCGCCGGCGCCGCGCTGCCCTACGAGTATCCGGGCACCGCGCTGCTGATGATCGCGATCTTCGGCGTCGCCGGCGTGATCGCGGTCGTGGGCGGGGCGATGTACATCCTGATCACGGTCGGCACGATCCTGGTGGGCAAGAAGCTCGATGCGGGCAGCTACACCACCACGATCAACCCGCTGCGCCTGCCGGTGCAGGCGGCGCTCACCGGCCACGGTGGCCACGGCGGCGGCTTCGGGGTGCCCGGCACCTTCGTGCTCGCGCTGATATTCCTGGCGGCCTTCGTGCTCTACTACTTCGTCAACTGGAAGTACCTGTCGACGGTCTGGGGCCTGAGCTGATCGCCGGGCTCGCCGAATGAGCGATCGACGAACAGGGCCGGGCCGCACGCGGCCCGGCGACGGAGGGCGGACATGAGAGCCTTGCTGAACCTGTTCAAGCTTCGCATCGGGGTGGCGATCGCGCTGACCGCGGTCGCCGGCCTGATGGTCTCGCCGGGCTCCGGCGTGGAGCCCTGGCAGGCGGTGGTGCTCACGCTGGCCGTGCTGCTGTCGTCGTCGGCAGCCGGCGCCTTCAACCAGTTCTACGAAGTCGACCTCGATGCGCGCATGGCGCGCACGCGCAAGCGCCCGTTCGTCACCGGGCGCATGCGTCATCACACGGGCTGGGTCGCGCTGATCGTGGCGCTCACCGGCATCGCCGTGGCCGGCGCCTGGCTGGCCACCAACGCCAGCGCCGCGCTCTACACCTTCCTCGGCGCATTCTGCTACGCGATCGTCTACACGGTGTGGCTCAAGCGCCGCACCTCGTGGAACATCGTCATCGGCGGGCTGGCGGGCAGCTTCGCGGTGCTGGCAGGTGCCGCGGCGGTGTCGCCCGCGCTGTCCAGCGAGGCGCTGCTGCTCGCGCTCATCCTCTTCCTGTGGACGCCACCGCATTTCTGGAGCCTGTCGATCGTCTTTCGCGACGACTACACCGAGGCCGGGGTTCCGATGCTGCCGGTGGTCAAGGGCGACCGCTTCGCCGCCTGGGCGATCTTCGCGCACGCCGTCGTGATGGTCGGGCTGTCGCTTGCGCTGGCGCTGCTCAGCCCGGGCTGGCTGTACCTGGGCTGTGCCGCACTGGGCGGTGGCCTGCTGGTATGGCGTACCCTGGTGCTTGCGCTGGAACCGAGCCGGCATCACGCGATGGCGAGCTTTCATGCGTCGCTCATCCAGCTCTCGCTGCTGCTGCTCGGTACCATCGCCGATGGGTGGATGAGGGCTGCGCTGGGTGCCTGAAGTCACGATGCCGTACCGCGCCGATGGCTGCCTGCTGTCGCGCTTGCTGCGCCGCGCCTTGTCGATGGCGTGCGTGGCGGCCGGAGTGTTCGCCGCGGCGCCGGTCGCGGCAACCGCGAGCAGCACCACGCCCGACTACCAGAGCATCATCCGGACCAGCCAGGCGGCGATCGGCCGCCCGCTTGCCGACATTCCGATGCGCGACAGCAACGGCAAGGCAGTGCGCTTCAGCGACTTCAAGGGCCGCCCGCTGCTGATCAGCCTGGTCTACACCGGCTGCTTCCAGGCCTGCCCGGTGGCCACGCAGTTCCTTGCGGAGGCGGTGCAGGTCGCGCGCAAGGCGCTCGGCGAAGACAAGTTCCAGGTGGTGTCGGTGGGTTTCAACCAGCCGTTCGACACGCCCGAGGCAATGGCCGCCTTCAAGCGCCAGAACCGCATCTACCTGCCGGGCTGGCACTTCCTGAGCCCCGATCCTGCCCAGGTGGACACGCTGACCGACAATCTCGGCTTCGTCTATGAAGCCACGCCGAAGGGGTTCGACCACGTCACGCAGGTCACGATCGTCGATGCCGACGGCGTGATCTACCGGCAGGTGTACGGCGAGAACTTCGACATGCCGATGCTGGTGCAGCCGCTCAAGGAGCTGCTGAGTGGCCAGGCCTCGCGCGAATTCACCCTCGAGAACGTGTGGGACAAGGTGATTCTGTACTGCACCGTGTACGATCCGTTCACCGGCGGGTACCGGGTCAACTACGGGTTGTTCTTCGAGATCTTCGCCGGCCTGACGACGCTCGGGGCGATCGGATGGGTGGTGATGCGGGAGTGGCGCCGCTCCACACGCGCCTGATCGCGCGAGCCGGGGTTGCGGGCATCGCGGAGATGCCTGCGTTCGCGCTGCACGAGCATGTCCGTATTCCGTTCACAGCACCCTTCCGTGGGGGCGGCCCCTCCCGGCAGCGGGCCGGCAGCGCGCGCCTGGCGCGGGCTCGAGCACGCGCTCGACCGCATCTGCGGGGAGCGCGACAATCCGCTGCGCCAGCTCGGCGGACTCGGCTTTTACCTGTTCTGGCTGATCACGGTCAGTGGCATCTACCTGTACATCTTCTACGACACCAGCCTCGAGGGCGCCCACGCGTCGATCGAGGCGCTGAACGTCGAGCAGTGGTGGGCGGGCGGCGTGATGCGCAGCCTGCACCGATACGCATCCGACGCGTTCGTCGTGGTGATCGTGCTGCACCTGCTGCGCGAGCTGATGCTGGGGCGTTTCCGGGGGTTTCGCTGGTACTCATGGGTGAGCGGCGTGCCGACGCTGTGGCTGGCGGTGGGCGCCGGAGTGGTCGGCTACTGGATGGTGTGGGACACGGTGGCCCTGTTCGTCGCCACGGCGACCACCGAGTGGTTCGGCGCCTTGCCCGGCTTCGGACCGGCGCTGGTGCGCAACTTCATCGCCGAGGGTGCGGTGTCCGACCGCTTCTTCTCGCTGGTGGTGTTCCTGCACATCGGCATGCCGCTGGTGCTGCTGCTGACGATGTGGGCGCACATCCAGCGCCTGACGCGTCCGCAGACCAACGCCAGCCGGGCGGTCGCGCTGTGGAGCCTGGGCGCGATGCTGGTGCTGTCGCTGGCGGTGCCGGCAACGTCGCAGCCGCCGGCCGACCTGGTGCAGCTTCAGGCGACGCTTCCGATCGACTGGTTCTACCTTGCGGCGCTGCCGGCGATCTACGTGGCTTCGCCCGAACTGGTCTGGATCGTCACTGCCGGGCTCACGGTACTGCTCGGCGTGGCGCCGTGGCTGGGCCGTTCACCGCGCCCGGCACCGGCGCGCGTGGCGCCCGACCACTGCAACGGGTGCCGCTACTGCTTCGCCGATTGTCCGTTCGCGGCCATTGCGATGGCGCCGCATCCGAACGGCGAGGGCGAGATCGCGGTGGTCGACGACGATCGCTGCGCATCGTGCGGCATCTGTGCCGGTGCCTGCCCGCAGGCGGTGCCGTTTCGTCCGGGAGAGCGCCTGACGAGCGGCATCGACCTGCCAGGACTCACCATGGGCACGCTGCGCGACGAGATCGACGCGGCGTTTCGCGAACCGGGCGCCGCCGGTGCGACGCTGCTGTTCACCTGCCGGCACGGCGCGTCGACCGGCCCGCAGCCTCGACCCGGTGTGATCGCTTTCGAGTTGCAGTGCGCCGGCATGCTGCCGCCGTCGTTCATCGAATACGGCCTGCGCGCCGGCGCGAACGGCGTTATGGTGGCTGCCTGCCCGCAAGGCGATTGCGAGTATCGCTTCGGGGTAGCATGGACGGAGCAGCGCGTCGCAGGCGAACGCGAGCCACGCCTGCGCCGCGCCGTGGACCGCGCGCGTGTCGCGTTGCTGAGCGTGGGGCGCGAGGACAGCGCGGCACTCGTGTCGGGGCTGGATGCTTTCCGGGCGCGGCTGGCCGCGCCCGCGGCCGAATCGGGAGCCGGCAAACCGCGCCGGCCTGTCGTCAGGGAGATCGGAAATGGGTAATGCGCTCTTGCGCTACGGTGGACAGGGCTTCCTCTACCTGCTGTTCGCCGCGTTCATCGGCTACTTCTCGACCGCGCCGGCCTACCAGCACCTCGAGCCCGAGCAGGGGCTGCTGCGGCTGTCGTTCCGCCACCCGGGACAGTTCATCACCGACTGCCGCCAGCGCACGTCCGAGGAACTCGCCAAGCTGCCGCCGCAGTTGCGTGCGCAGATGGACTGCCCGCGCGAGCGTTCGCCGGTGCACGTGCGCGTCGAGCTCGATGGCGAGGTGCTGTACGACGAGTCGTTCGCGCCGGCCGGACTGCGCCGCGATGGCGCTGCCAGCGGCTACAACCGACTGCCGATCCCGGCCGGCGAGCATCGGCTGCGCGTGCAGGTCAACGACGACGCTCGCGTGAAGGGCTTCACGCACGAGCGCGAGAAGCAGATGACGGTGGCACCGGGCCAGGTGGTGCTGATCGATTTCATCGCCGACCAGGGCGGCGTGATCATCCGATGAGGGCGACCTCGAACCCGGGATATCCCGGCGCAGTTCCCGTGGCGCGCGCCGCGGCGCGCGACGACCGTTTCGACATCTCGATACCGACCACCGAGCAGCGCTCGATCGCTGCCGGCTGGTTGCTGCTCGGCGTGGCTGCACTGATCGGTGCCGGCCTGTTCTCGATCCTGCTGGTGCTCGCGCGCACGCCGTACTTCGCGAACATCGTGCCGGCGGGCGACTTCTTCCGCATCGCGCTGGTGGTCCACGTCGACCTGTCGGTGCTGGTCTGGTTCGTGTCGATGGCGGGGATGCTGTGGAGCATCGACACCTCGCCGCGCTTCACGTCGATCGGCTGGTTCGCGCTGTGGCTCACCGCGCTCGGCACGCTGTTCATGGCCGCCGCGCCGTTCACCGGCGCTGCCACGCCGGTGATGTCGAACTATGTGCCCGTGCTCGAGAACGACACTTTCCTGTACGGGCTGGTCGTGCTCGGCGCGGGATTCACGCTGCTCACGCTGCGCTCGTTCCTCGCTCCGGCGCGCATGAGCCTGCAGCTCGATGGTGCCGATGCGTTGCGCTTCGGCCTCAAGGCTGCGGCGGTGTCGAGCGCCATCACGCTGATGGCGCTGGTGTGGTCGCTGATCGAGGTGCCGCGCGAACTCGACACGCGCACCTACTACGAGCTGCTGTTCTGGGGGCCGGGCCACGTCGTGCAGTTCACCTGGACGCTGCTGATGCTGGTCGCGTGGGCCTGGCTCGCGACGTTGACGGGGTCGCCGTTGCCGCTGAGCCCGCGCATCGTCGTGCTGGTCTATGCAATCGGGCTGGTCTCGGTGTTCGCCGCTCCGCTGATCTACCTGAACTGGTCGGTGGTGTCGGTCGAACACCACAAGATGATGACGTGGCTGATGCGCTTCGGCGGCGGCCTGGCGATCCTGCCGATGGCGCTGGCGCTCGCGGTGGCGCTGTTCCGGCGCGGCACCGTCACGCCGGCGACGCGCCCGCTGCGCGCCTCGCTGATCGCCTCGCTGCTGCTGTTCTCAGTGGGCGGCGTCATCGGGTTCCTGATCGAGGGATCGGACGTGCGCGTGCCCGCGCACTATCACGGCTCGATCGTCGGC
This sequence comes from uncultured Limnobacter sp., assembly GCA_964494665.1. Lineage (GTDB taxonomy): Bacteria > Pseudomonadota > Gammaproteobacteria > Burkholderiales > Burkholderiaceae_E > Zeimonas. The sequence goes on along the minus strand of CAZBTE010000092.1, from coordinate 2,458 downwards.
GTGACGCTGGCACTGATGGGCGTGGCCTACGCGTTGCTGCCGAGGCTGGGCTATCGCGAGGCAACCGGGCGCATGGCCGACTGGCAGCCGTGGGTGTACGGCGGCGGGCAGCTGATGCACATCCTCGGGCTGATGTGGTCGGGCGGCTACGGCGTGCAGCGCAAGGTGGCCGGCGCCGAGCAGACGCTTCGCAGCACGCAGGAAGTGGTCGGAATGGGCGTGATGGGGTTCGGCGGGCTGCTTGCGATCATCGGCGGCATGATGTTCGTGGTGGTGGTGCTGCGCAGCGTGATCGGTGCAAGGCGCAGTCGATGACGCGCTGGCTTGCGCTGGTGGCGTGCCTGCTCACGGTGTGCATCACCGCGTCGAGCGCTTTCATCCGCCACTGGCAGAACGGCGTCGGGTGCGAAGACTGGCCCGGATGCTACCGGGCGCTCGCGGCCGAGCGAGGGGCAGGCGCACAGGCATCGTCCGCGAGCGCGTCGGGACTGGCCCGGATCCCGCAGGCCGATCAGCCTGCGTCGGTGCAGGTCGCGCGTGCCCTGCATCGCGTCAGCGCTTCGCTGGTCGGCGTGCTCGTGCTGCTGGTGGCGGCACTCGGCTGGTCGAGGATGGGCGGCGCCGGACGGCTGGCCGCAGTGGTTGCGCTGGTCGTCACCGCGTTCCTCGCCTGGCTGGGGCGCTATACGCCGCACGACCTGCCGCTGGTCACGCTGGGCAACCTCGTCGGCGGACTGCTTCTGGCGGCCGCGCTTGCCTGGATCGCGGCCGAGCAGCGCGCACGGCGCGGCGCTGCGGCAACGCCGGCGGGCACTCTGGGTGTCGCACTCGTCGCACTGGCGCTGCTCGCGCTGCTCGCGTGGGGCGGCACCATGATCGGCGCGCGACATGCGATCGATGCCTGCGGCACGCCGCTGTGCGCTGGCGGCGCGCGCCTCGACGCGGCAGCGTTGGATCCGACGCAGGCCATGGTGGCGGTGGACGGTGCAGCCGCACGAGGCCTGCATCTCGCGCACCGCGTGGCCGGACTGGCGTTCGTGGGCGTCGTGGCGCTGCTGGCGCTGCGCCTGCGTGCCTCACGGCCTGCATTGGCCGGGTGGCTCGTGTTGCTCGCGCTCGCGCAACTGCTGCTCGGGGCGGGCAGCGCGCTGGGCACCCAACCGCTGCTCACCACCACGCTGCACAACGCCGTCGCTGCGCTGCTGGCGGTGGCGCTGGCCGCCGCGGCCGCAGGGGCGGCGACGGCTACGCAGGCCGCAGCCGCACCGTCGCGCTTCCGCTCCGCCTGAAGGCTGCCGGGGCCGGCAGCGCGAACAGGTCCTGGCTATCCGGCGCGAGCGGCGTCCTCGGCGTACGCGCGCAGCTCGTAGAGCAGCGCGAGCGCCTCGCGCGCGCTCAGCGCGTCGGGATCGATGTCGCGCAGCCGTTCGAGCAACTCGCGCGCGTGATCGGCGCCGGGCGCGCCATCCGCGTCGTGCGCGGACGTCGGCGCAGAGGTCGCGCCTGCCTGCGAATCGGGCATCGCGAACAGGTCGAGCTGGTCGTCGTGGGCGCGGGCGCGCGTCTCGAGCTCCCCCAGCAGCTGGCTGGCCGCGCGAATCACCGGCGCCGGCAGGCCGGCCAGGCGTGCCACCTGCAGGCCGTAGCTGCGGCTGGCAGGACCGTCGCGCACCTCGTGCAGGAACACGATGCCGCCGCGGTGCTCGGCGGCCGCCAGGTGCAGGTTCACCGCCTGCGGGTGCGTCGCGGCCAGTTGCGTCAGCTCGAAGTAGTGGGTCGCGAACAGCGTGAGCGATCGGTTGTGTGAGAGCAGCCGCGCGGCGATCGCGTGCGCCAGCGCCAGTCCGTCGAAGGTCGAGGTGCCGCGCCCGATCTCGTCCATCAGCACCAGCGAACGCTCGGTCGCCGCGTGCAGGATCGCGGCCGCTTCGGTCATCTCGACCATGAAGGTCGAGCGCCCGCCGGCCAGGTCGTCGGAGGCACCCACGCGCGTGAAGATGCGATCGAGCGGCCCGATCTCGCAGGCGTCGGCCGGCACGAAGCTGCCGCAGCAGGCGAGCAGCGCGATCAGCGCCACCGAGCGCATGTAGGTCGACTTGCCGCCCATGTTCGGGCCGGTGAGCAGCAGCATGCGGCGGTTCTCGCGCATCACGCAGTCGTTGGGCACGTAGTGCTCGACCTGCGCCTCGACCACCGGGTGGCGGCCGGCGCGGATCTCGATGCCGGGCGCGACGACCAGCCGCGGGCGCACCCAGCGCAGCGTGTGCGCGCGCTCGGCAAACGCCGCGAGCACGTCGAGCTGCGCGGCCGCGCGCCCGGCACGCTGCCAGACGTGCACCGCGGGGGCGAGCGCCTCGAGCAGCGCGTCGTAGAGCTGGCGCTCGAGCGCGAGCGCGCGTTCGCGCGCCGACAGTGCCTTGTCCTCGAAGGCCTTGAGCTCGGGCGTGATGTAGCGCTC
>CAZBTE010000091.1:0-8052 GCA_964494665.1 uncultured Limnobacter sp. | reverse complement strand
TGACCAAGTCGGAGCTGATCGCGCGGCTCGCGGAGCGCTATCCGCAACTGGTCGCAAAGGATGCCGAATTCGCCGTGCGCACGATCCTCGACGCCATGGCGCGGACGCTGGCCGACGGCCGGCGCATCGAGATCCGCGGGTTCGGCAGCTTCGCGCTGTCGCACCGCCCGCCGCGCGTGGGGCGCAATCCCAAGTCGGGCGAGAAGGTGCTGGTGCCCGAGAAGCGCGTGCCGCACTTCAAGCCTGGCAAGGAATTGCGCGAGCGCGTCGACGCCGGACCGGACAAGCGCACGCCCTGAAGCGGGCCTCGGCCGCCGGGTGCGGACACAAGGCCGAGTCGGCGTCGGCCACGCCGGGCCGGCACTCGGTCAGAATAGCGCCGTGTCGCTTTGCCCGGCGGAGTCTCCGATGCGCATTCTCACCTGGCTGTTCAACCTGCTGCTGTTCCTGCTGGCCCTCGGATTCGCGCTGTCGAATACGGCGACGGTGGAGTTGCGCTTCCTGCCGGGCGATCTCGTCTGGCGGGCGCCGCTGGTGGTGTTCCTGCTCATCTTCCTTGCCGCGGGCGTGGTGCTCGGCCTCCTCGGTGCGGTGCCGTCGTTGTTTCGCCAGCGGCGCGAGATCGCCAATCTCACCAAGGAGTTGCGCCATGGCGCCCGACCGGCGCCCACCGCACCGGCGAGTGCGCCGCCGCCCGCCGCACCGGCGCACGACGGTACGCCGGGCTCGTCGCTCGGGCTGGGCGTCTGACGGCCGTGCCGATGCTCGAGTTCGAAGCCTGGTGGCTGCTGGCAATCCCGCTGTTCTTCGGGCTGGGCTGGTTCGCTGCCCGGCACGAGGCGAGGCTCGGACGCAGCGATCGCAGTAGCGACGGCCTGCCAGACGCCTATTTCCGCGGGCTGAATTTCCTGCTCACCGAACAATCGGACAAGGCGGTCGACGCGTTCATCGACGTGGTACGGCTCGACCCTGAAACCATCGATCTGCACTTCGCGCTCGGCAACCTGTTTCGCCGCCGTGGCGAGACCGATCGCGCGATCCGGGTGCACCTGAACCTCGCCGAACGGCGCGATCTCGATGCGTCGGAACGGGAGCACGCGTTGTTCGAACTCGGCCAGGACTACCTCAAGGCGGGCCTGCTCGATCGCGCCGAGGACGCGTTCAACCGGCTCGAAGCCACGAGCTACGGCGCGGCGGCGCTGCATCATCGGCTGGAGATCGCGCAGATGGTGCGCGACTGGCCGCTGGCGATCGAACTGGCCGCGCGCCTGCAACGCGACCAGGGCGAGAACCTGTCACGCGAGATCGCGCATTTCCGCTGCGAACTCGCTGCCCGCGCGCTGGCGGGCAGCGAGTCGTCGCGGTTCGAAGCCGCGCGACGCGAACTCGATCAGGCGGCACAGGCCGATCCGGACCATCCGCGGCCGCGGCTGCTGCGTGGCGAGGCGGCCGCCGCCGAGGGCGAACCCGCCGCGGCCATCGAGGCCTGGCGCGCCGTCGAACGCGACGACCCGGCCTGGCTCGGGCTGGTGGCACCGGGCTGGCTGGCCGCGTTCGCCGCACTCGGGCGACGTGACGACGGCATGGAAGCGCTCGAAGCCGTGTACCGCGAGCATCCGTCGATCGACACATTTGCGGCACTTGCGGCGGCGCGCGCCGAGCGCGACGGTGGCGCCCCGGCAGTGGCCTGGGCCGAGCAGGCGCTGAGGGCATCGCCGTCGCTGCTGGGGCTCGAAAGGCTGCTGGCGATGAAGGCAGAACTGCTGCGCGAGGGGGAGCGCGCCGAGATCGAGCTCGCACAGCAGCTCATCCAGGAGCAGGCCCGCAGGCTCTCCCGCTACGTCTGCGGGCACTGCGGCTTCAAGGCGCGACAGTTCTACTGGCAATGCCCGGGCTGCAATCGCTGGGACACTTATGCGCCGAAACGCAGCGAGGAACTCGAACGTGGCTGAACCTGCTTCAAGCGGTGCCGTGCCGGGCGCGCGCATCGATTTCTCCCGTGCACGGGTGCTGGTGATCGGCGATCTGATGCTCGATCGCTACTGGTTCGGCGACGTGCAGCGCATCTCGCCCGAGGCACCGGTGCCGGTCGTGCACGTCACCCGCAGCGACGAGCGGCTGGGCGGAGCAGCCAACGTCGCCTACAACGCCGCGGTGCTCGGCGTACGCACCACCCTGCTGGGGGTGCTCGGCAACGACGAACCCGGCCAGCGCGTCGAGGCGCTGGCGCGCCGGCACGGCATCGATCTGCATGCGGCGCACGACCCGGAGTTCGCCACGACGATCAAACTGCGCGTGATCGGCCGCCAGCAGCAGTTGCTGCGGGTCGACTTCGAACAGGCGCCGGCCGCCGCGATGCTGGCGCGCACGCTGGAGGCGGCACGCAGCGCCATCGGCAAGGCCGACGTGGTGGTGCTCTCCGACTACGGCAAGGGGGTGCTCGCGCAGGTCGACCGCATCGTCGCGCTGGCACGCAAGGCCGGTCGCGTCGTCATCGCCGATCCCAAGGGCGACGACTACGCGCGCTATGCGGGCGTCACGCTGCTGACGCCCAACCGGGCCGAGTTGCGGCAGGTGGTAGGCAGCTGGCGCGACGAGGCAGACCTCGCCTCGCGCGCACAGGGACTGCGACGTTCGCTCGACGTGCGCCAGTTGTTGCTCACCCGTTCGGAGGAGGGCATGACGCTGTTCTCGGACGACGGAGTCCTGCACGTGCCAGCTCGGGCACGCGAGGTTTTCGACGTGTCCGGCGCCGGCGATACGGTGGTGGCGGTGCTGGCGTCGATGATCGCCGCCGGGCGCCCGATCACCGAGGCGGTGGAGCTGGCCAATCGCGCGGCCGGCATCGTGGTCGGCAAGCTCGGCACGGCCGCGGCCTCGCCGCAGGAGCTGTTCGCATGAGACGCGCGGGCGCGCTGCGCGGCATCGCGACGTTCGCGCTGGCCTGGGTGCTTGCCGCGCCGGTGCTCGCGCTCGATGCCAACCGTGCGACCGTGACCGAGCTCGAGGCGCTGCAGGGAATCGGTCCCGCGCTTGCCGCGCGCATCGTCGAGGCGCGTCGCGCGCGGCCATTCTCCGATCTGGAGGACCTGGCCGTTCGCGTGCGCGGCATCGGTGACGCGAAACTGCGGCGGTTGCGCGCGGCCGGACTGGTCGTCGGCAACGCAGGTCACGTTCAGCGCTTCGTCGGGCAGCCAGCCGAGGTGCGGCCGAAGCGATCGAAACCGGTGAAGTCGGCGCGGACCGGGGCCGCGCCCGGAGCCCGGCCGGAATGACGGCGCGCGCTGCGGCGCCGCGTTTCGCCGCCTTGCGGCACAAGGCGGCGCTGTACTGGCGGCTTGCGCGCATGCACCGGCCGATCGGAACGTTGCTGCTGCTGTGGCCGACGCTGGCCGCGCTGTTCATCGCCGCGTGCGGCTGGCCCGAGCCGTACCTGCTGTTCGCCTTCGTGCTCGGCACGCTGCTGATGCGCTCGGCGGGTTGCGTGATCAACGACTGGGCAGACCGCGATTTCGATCGGCACGTCGAGCGCACGCGCGAGCGCCCGCTCACTGCAGGGGAGATCGAGCCGTGGGAGGCGGTGACGCTGTTCGTGGCGCTGTCGCTGCTCGCTTTGCTGCTGATCCTGCCGATGGACCGCCTGGTCTGGGCGCTGGCGGTGGTGGCCGTGTTCCTGGCGGTGAGCTATCCGTTCACCAAGCGTTTCCTGGCGCTGCCGCAGGCTTACCTGGGCATTGCGTTCGGATTCGGGATTCCGATGGCATTCGCGGCGGTGCGCCACGAGCTGCCGCCGGCGGCGTGGACAATGCTGGCGGCCAACGTCTTCTGGGCGCTGGCCTATGACACCGAATACGCGATGGTCGATCGCGACGACGACCTGAAGATCGGCATTCGAACCGCAGCGATCACCTTCGGCCGCCACGACGTGGCGGCAGTGATGATCTGCTATGCGATCACGCTGGCACTTCTGGCGCTCGCCGGGCGCATCGAGGATCTCGGCTGGCCGTACTACGCGGGGCTCGCCGGCGCAGCTGCGATCGCCGTCTACCACTTCGGCCTGATCCGCGATCGCAGCCGCGCAGGATGCTTCCGCGCGTTCAACCACAACAACTGGTTCGGGGCGGCGGTGTTCGCAGGCGTGGCCGCCGGCGTGCTGGCGGGCGGCTGAGGCGCTGCGCCGCAGGCGCGGGTCAGTCGCGTCCGAATTCGTCTCCCATCTCCACGCTGCGATGCTGTGCGGCCGCCAGGGCCCGGGCCATCAGCTCGCGCAGGCCGCCGGCTTCCAGCACCGCGAGCGCCGCCGCAGTGGTGCCGCCTTTCGACGTCACGCGCTCGCGCAGCGTGGCGGGCGCTTCGTCCGAACGCAGTGCGAGCTGGGCTGCACCGGCCACGGTGTTCAGGGTGAGCGTGCGTGCCTGTCCCGCATCGAGGCCGAGTCCGAGAGCGGCTTGCTGCATGGCCTCCATCAGCAGGAAGACGTATGCGGGGCCGCTGCCGCTCAGCGCGGTCACGGCATCGAGCAGCGACTCGTCGTCGACCCACACGGTGGCGCCGACCGCGCCGAGCGCATGTTCGGCCGTCGCGCGGTCGGTTTCGCCAAGGCCGGCCAGCGCCGCCAGGCCGGTGACGCCCATCCCGATCAGTGCCGGCGTGTTGGGCATGGCGCGCACGATGCGGCGATGCCCGCCGAGCCAGCGCGACATGTCGCGCGCCCGGATGCCCGCCGCGACGCTGACCACCAGCGCATCGCGCACCAGCGTCCCGAGCGGCGCGAGCGCTTCGCGCATCTGCTGCGGCTTGACCGCCACGATCACGAGGTCGGCCCCGCCCAGCGCGTCCTGGCCGGCTTGCGCGAACGCCGTCACGCCGAAGCGGAGATGCAGCGCGTCGCGCTGGCCTTGCGCCGGCTCGATCACGCGCACCGACGCGGCAGGGGTGCCGCGGGCGATCATGCCGCCGATGAGCGCGGCAGCCATGTTGCCGCCGCCGATGAACGTGATCTGCATGACGAGGCGCTCCGGAAGGGAATTCGAAGGATCGGCGTTTTCGCGCCGGCCGCGCAAGCGGTCTATTGTTCGGCCCGCCGCGGCCGGCGGGTGAAGTGCCGCGGGCGCACCCCGAAAGCCAGCAGCGCGGCGAAGTAGACCAGCGCGCCCGCCGCCACCAGCCCGAGCGTCAGGCCGATGCGGGCGAAAGGCGTCGCCTGCATCGCCGTCCAGTCGAAGCGCGGCACGCTCACGGCCAGGCCGACCGCCATCAGCGCGGCGGCGGCCACGGCCTGGCCGAGGAACCTCGGCCAGCCGGGCGTGGGCTGCCAGGCCCGACGCTGCCACAGCCCGCGCAGCAGCAGCCCGGCATTGACGAGGGCGCCCACCGAGATCGACACCGCGAGGCCCGCGTGGGCGAGCCAGGGCACGGTGACGAGGTTGAGCAACTGCGTGCTGACGAGCACGAACACGGCAATCTTCACCGGCGTGCGCACGTCCTGCTGTGCGTAGAACCCGGGCGCCAGCACCTTGATGGCGACGAGCCCGATCAGCCCGAGCGAATAGCCGGTGACCGCCAGGCGCGTCATCTCGACGTCGTGGGCAGTGAAGCGACCGTAGTGGAACAGCAGCGCGGTGAGCGGTTCGGCCATCAGCGCGAGCCCCACCATGCAGGGCAGCGCCAGCAGCACGCACAGTCTCAGGCCCCAGTCGAGCAGCGCGCTGTACTCGTCCTGATTGCCGCTGCTGCGCGCGTGCGCCAGCGTCGGCAGCAGCACGGTGCCCAGCGCCACGCCGAGCAGGGCGGTGGGGAACTCCATCAGTCGATCGCCGTACGAGACCCACGACACGCTGCCGGGCGCGAGCCGCGACGCGATGTGCGTATTGATCACCAGGCTGATCTGCGCGACCGACACCGCCAGCACCGCCGGCGTCATCAACTCGAGCACACGCCGCGTCTGCGGATCGGCGAACGCGGCGCGCACGTTCAGGCCGATGCGCGGCAGCATGCCGATGCGACGCAGCGCGGGGATCTGGATCGCCAGTTGCGCGATGCCGCCCAGCACGACGCCCGCGGCCAGCGCGTACACCGGCGGGTCGAAATGCTTCGCCAGCCCGAGCGCGGCGCCGATGAAGCACAGGTTCAGCAGCACCGGCGTGAACGCCGGGACGGCGAAGCGACGCCAGGTGTTCAGGATGCCGGCGGCCAGCGCCACCAGCGACACGAACAGGATGTACGGAAACATCCAGCGGGTCATCACCACGGCCGCCGTGAACGCTTCGGGCTGCGCACGCAATCCCGAGGCGATCGTCCAGACCAGCAGCGGCGAGGCGAGCACGCCCAGCACCGACACGCCCACCAGCGTCCAGAACAGCGCCGTGGCGATGCGGTCGACCAGTTCGTGCACGCTTCCGCGCGTGCCCGGCGTGTCGCCGCCGGTCGCTTCGGCGCGCTCCCGCGCCGCTGCCAGGATCGGAACGAACGCCTGCGAGAACGCACCTTCGGCGAACAGCCGGCGCAGCAGGTTGGGCAGCCGGAACGCGACGAAGAACGCGTCCGTGAAGGCCGAAGCGCCGAAGATCGCGGCGGTGAGGTTCTCGCGGATCAATCCGGTGATCCGCGACAGCAGCGTCAGGCCGCTGACCGTGGCGGCGGCCCGCAGCAGGTTCATTCGCGGCCGCCGCGCCGGCCGGCATGCCAGAGCCAGCTTGTCAGGGCGAAGCGAAACAGGTTATTATCCAAGGCTTTCCGAACCGTTTTCCGAAGCCGCCCGAGCTGGTGCGCTGGAAGTCGAAACGAGCGAGATTCTCTCATGGCCAACATTGCCTCCGCCCGCAAGCGCGCCCGCCAGGCTGTCAAGCGCAACCTGCACAACTCGAGCCTGCGCTCGCGCCTGCGCACCGCGATCAAGTCGGTGCGCAAGGCCATCCTGGCCGGAGACAAGACGGCTGCCTCGAAGACGCTGCAGTCCGCGCAGGGCGTCATCGACCGCATCGCCGACAAGAAGATCATCCACAAGAACGCGGCCTCGCGGCACAAGAGTCGGCTGGCAGCCGCAATCAAGTCGATGGGCTGAACGCCTTCGCGGGGCGGTCGCCGAACAGCGCACTGCCGACCCGCACGATCGTCGCCCCTTCCACTACCGCGGCTTCCAGGTCCGCGGACATTCCCATCGATAGCGTGTCGAAGTCACGCGCGACGTCATCGGACGTCGCGCCAGCCAGCGCGCTGCGTATCCGTTGGAGCAACTGCCTGAGCGACGCGAAGCGCGCGCGCTGAAGCGCGACGTCGTCCGTAGGCTCGGGGATCGCCATCAAGCCGCGCAGTTTCACGCGCGGCAGCGTCGCGACCGCCAGCGCGAGCGCCTTCGCTTCCTCCGGGGCGACGCCGCTCTTGCTCGCTTCGCCCGACACGTTGACCTGCAGGCACAGGTTCAGCGGCGCGAGGCCTTCGGGGCGTTGCTCGGACAGCCGGTGGGCGATCTTCTCGCGTTCCACCGAGTGCACCCAGTCGAAGTGAACGGCGATCGGGCGCGTCTTGTTGGACTGGATCGGGCCGATGAAATGCCACGACAGCCGGGACCCCTCGATCGCCGTCCCTGACCGCTCGTCGCGGCAGGCGGCGATCTTGTCCAGCGCCTCTTGCAGGTAGTTCTCCCCGAAATCACGCTGGCCCAGGGCAGCGAGCGCCATGATGCGCGACGCCGGGAACGCCTTGCCGACGGCGAGCAGGCGCACCGTGCCGGCCTGCCGGCCCGCGGCCCGGCAGGCGGCGTCGATCCGCTGGAGCACCTGCTCGTAGTTTTGGCGCAACGCCTGGTTGCCGTTCATCGCGGAGATCGCCGTTTCGCCCGTGCAAGGCTGTCGGGGATGTCGGGGTTCCCGAAGATATCAGGAACGACGCGGGACGCCTTGCGCTGCGCCCCGGGCGAACGAGGACATGCGATGGACATTGCCGAGCTGCTGGCCTTTGCGGTGAAGAACAAGGCCTCCGACCTGCACCTGTCGGCGGGCCTGCCGCCGATGATCCGCGTGCACGGCGACGTGCGCCGGATCAACCTGCCGC
>CAZBTE010000090.1:0-8071 GCA_964494665.1 uncultured Limnobacter sp. | reverse complement strand
CTCGCCGGGGCCATCGGCGTGTGGGGATGGATCGGGGTCATCCCGCTCGCGACCGGACTGCTGAGGACCTGCCCGCTGTATTCGCTGTTCGGAATCAACACGTGCCCGATGAAGGGTTCGGGGGCAACGAGGTAGTCGATTGCCGGCGACCGATGGCCTGCAACCGGACGCCTGCGAAGGTGGCCGGGGCGGGCTTCGGTCCTCGCGTGTTTCACGTGAAACCGCGCGGGCGCGCGGGATGATCGTAGCGCGAACCGGCGCTAACGCGCGTCGTCCAGCGCCTCGCGCACTCGCGCAGCAATCGCCAACGAGGCGGTCAGCCCCGGCGACTCGATGCCGAACAGGTTGACCAGGCCCGGCGCGCCGTGCACCGCGGCGCCGTCGATCCGGAAGTCGGCTGCCGCGGCATCCGGGCCGACCAGCTTGGGACGCATGCCCGAATAGGCCGGCTGCAGCGCACCATCGGGCAACTCGGGCCAGTAGGACCGGATCTCCGCGTAGAAGCCGTCGCCACGATGCGGGTCGACGTGGTAGTCGATTCGATCCGTCCATTCCACATCGGGGCCGAAGCGACCCTGGCCGGCGAGGTCCAGCGTCAGGTGAACGCCCAGGCCGGCCTCATTGGGAATCGGGTAGATCAGGCGCGAGAACGGGCAACGCCCCGTCAGCGCGAAGTAGTTGCCCTTGGCGAGGTGCAGCGGCGGGATGCTCGCAGGATTCAGCCCCTCGATCCCGGCCGCGACCGCCTGCGCGCCGAGGCCGGCGGCGTTGACCAGTTCGCGGCATCGCAACTGCAACGGCCCCCCTTCGCTCGCCACCTCGATGTCGAACCCGTCCGCGCGCACCTCGCCCCGGGTCACGGCGCTCAGCAACGCCAGCGACGCCCCGTGTGCCTCGGCCGCACCGAGCAGCGCCAGCATCAGCCCGTGGCTGTCGATGATGCCGGTGTCCGGCGACAACAAGGCGTGGCGGCAGCGGAGCGCCGGCTCGAGCGCGCGCGCCTCGGCGCCGTCCAGCCAGCGCAGGGTATTCACACCGGCTGCCATCGCACGTCGCTCGATCTTCTCGAGTCCACCGCGTTGCGCGTCTCCCTCGGCAACGATCAGCTTCCCGCAGATCCGGTGGGCAACCCCGTGCGTGCGGCAGAACTCGACCAGCTGGGTACGGCCCTCGACACACAGCCGCGCCTTCAGCGAACCCGGCTCGTAGTAGATGCCGGCATGGATGACCTCGCTGTTGCGCGCACTGGTGACGGTGCCGAAGGCGTTCTCGCGCTCGAGGATGACGACTTCGCGGCCGCTGCGCGCCAACTCGCGGGCGATGGCAAGCCCGACCACGCCGGCACCGATCACCACCGTCTCGACCGTATCCATCCGCTCCCTCGTCAAGCGCGCCGTGTCGTCGCGCACCGTCGCTTTGCGCACGCCCGATGTTCCACGTGGAACATCGGCCCATGTTCATGATCTCGCAACTTCGTTGCAGCCGCCGTGAGCTTCGACACGGCCGGGGCATGCGCACGCGCCGATCACGAATATTGCAACAAGCGGGATCAGACGGCAGCCAGTGCTTACTTACACGGCCGCGGACTCACTCCATCACGATCACCTGCCGGATCGACTCGCCACGCGCGAGTCGATCGAGGGCGGGGTTGATGTCGTCGAGACGTATGCGCTCGGACAACAGCTTGTCCACCGGCAGCGCGCCGCTGCGGTACATCGCTATGAAGCGCGGAATGTCGCGCGAAGGCACGCAGGAGCCGACGTAGCTTCCCTTCACCGTGCGCTCCTCGGCGATCAGCGTCACCGCCTGCAACGCCCAGGTCGCGCTCGGATTCGGCAGTCCGGCGGTTACCGTGGTGCCACCGCGGGCGGTGATGCGGTAGGCCAGCTCGAGCGCGTTCACGTTGCCCGCCATCTCGAACGCGTAGTCGACCCCGCCGCCGGTGGCGTCCTTCACTTTCGTGATCAGGTCGGGGTCGGCAGCATCGAAGCACTGCGTTGCACCCAGCTCGCGCGCTTTCGCCAGCTTGGAGGCGAGCCGGTCGACCGCGACGATCTCGCGCGCACCGATCGCGCGCGCCGCCAGCAGCGACGAGAAGCCCACGCCGCCCAGTCCGACCACCGCCACCCGGGAACCCGGCTCTGCCTTCGCTGTATTCACCACGGCCCCGGCGCCGGTGATCACCGCACACCCGAACAGCGCCGCCTCGTCCCAGGGCAGTTCCGGATCGATCTTCACCGCAGATCGCCGCGACACCGTCGCGTACTCGGCGAACGCGGCGCAACCGAGGTGATGGTGCAGCGGTCCACCCCGCACGGCGTCGATGCCGGTGCCGCCGACCGCACGCAGCCGCCTGTAGCCGCCCAGCAGCGAGCCGCTGGCGTTGGCGGCGCCGCCGGGCTCGCACAGCGCGGGACGCCCCACCGCGCAGCTCGGACAGGTGCCGCAGTTCGGCCGAAAGATCAGTGCCACGTGATCACCGGGCAAGAGATCGTCGACGCCCTCGCCCGTTTCGATGACCTCGGCCGCGGCCTCGTGCCCGATCACGATCGGCATCGGCCATGGCCGATCGCCGTTGATCGCCGACAGGTCGGAATGGCACAGCCCGGCCGCCCGGATCTTCACGGTGATCTCGCCGCGCCCCGGCGGCTCGAGGGCCACCTCCTCGATCGACAACGGCCGGCTGTGCGCGTACGGCGCCGGCAAGCCGATCTCGCGCAGCACCGCGGCCCGCATCGTCCTGGTCATTGCCGCCCCCTCCCGGTTCGTCGACCTACAGACCGGCCAGGCACACGTACTTCACCTCGAGATACTCATCGATGCCGTACTTCGAGCCCTCGCGCCCGAGTCCCGACTGCTTGACACCGCCGAACGGTGCTTCGGCGGTGGAGATGAGCCCGGTGTTCACGCCGATCATGCCCGCTTCGAGGCCTTCGGCAGCGCGAAAGATGCGTCCGAGGTCGCGCGAGTAGAAGTACGCGGCCAGGCCGAACTCGGTGTCGTTGGCCATCGCGATCGCCTCGTCGTCGGTGCGGAAGCGAAACAGCGGCGCCACCGGCCCGAAAGTCTCCTCGCGCGCTACCCGCATCGCCGGCGTCACGTCGGTGAGGATGGTCGGCTCGAAGAAGAGCCCGCCGCGCGCGTGCCGCTTGCCCCCGAGAGCGAGCTTCGCGCCCTTGGACAGCGCGTCGGCCACGTGTTCCTCCACCTTGGCGATCGCCGCCGGCTCGATCAGCGGGCCGATCGTCACGCCCTCCTCGGTGCCCGCGCCGACCTTGAACTGCCCGACGCGTGCCGCGAGCTTGCGCGCGAATGCGTCGTAAACGCCGTTCTGCACGTACAGGCGGTTGGCGCACACGCAGGTCTGCCCCGCATTGCGGTACTTCGAGGCGACCGCCCCCTCGACCGCCGCATCGAGGTCGGCATCGTCGAACACGATGAACGGTGCGTTGCCGCCCAGTTCGAGAGACAGCTTCTTGACTGTGCTCGCGCTCTGGCGCAGCAGGATGCGGCCGACCTCGGTGGAGCCGGTGAACGACACCTTGCGCACGATCGGGTTGGTGCACATCTCCAGCCCGATCTCCGAGGCCATTTCGCCGCTGGCAACGATCACGTTGAACACGCCCGGCGGAAAGCCGGCCTGCTCGGCCAGTTCGGCCAGCGCCAGCGCCGACAACGGCGTCGCCTCGGCCGGCTTGGCCACCACGGTGCAGCCGGCGGCGAAGGCCGGGGCCACCTTGCGCGTGATCATCGCGATCGGGAAGTTCCACGGGGTGATCGCCGCGCACACGCCGATCGGCTGCTTGATCGCGAGCAGCCGGCGGTCGGCCGCGATGGTGGGAATCACGTCGCCGTACGCGCGCCGCCCTTCCTCGGCGAACCACTCGATGAACGACGCTCCGTAGACGATCTCGCCGCGCGCCTCGGCCAGCGGCTTGCCCTGCTCGGTGGTCATCAGCAGCGCCAGGTCATCGGCGTTCGCCAGTACGAGGTCGTTCCATCTGTGCAGGATCGCCGCGCGCTCCTTCGCCGGCTTCGCGCGCCACGCCGGCAGCGCGCGCTGGGCCGCCTCGATCGCGCGGCGCGTTTCGGCCGTGCCCATGTCGGCGACGTCGGCGATCTTCGCGCCGGAGGCCGGGTCGGTCACAGCGAAACGGCCGCCCAGTTCGGCATCGACCCACTGGCCGTCGATGTAGCCCTGCTTCTTCAGCAAGCGCGCGTCCTTGAGCTGCAGCGTCATCACGTCTTCCTCTTCTTCGCGGGGCCCTCGGGCCCCGTGCATTCAACCTCCGCCGAACTTCAGGCCCAACACGCCGATCACGATCAGCGCGATGAACCCCAGTCTCGGCAGGTTCGCCGAATCACCGAGCAGCACGATGCCCAGCAGCGCCGTTCCGGCCGCACCGATGCCGGTCCACACTGCGTAGGCCGTACCCACCGGCAGCACGCGCATCGCCATCGCGAGCAGCCAGAAGCTCACCGCCGCGCCCACCACCACGACGACGGACGGCACCAGCCTCGAGAAGCCGTCGCTGTACTTCAGCCCCAGCGCCCAAACGACCTCGAACAGCCCTGCCACCAGCAGCACGAGCCATGCGTGGCCGACCGACAAGTTCGCCATCCGTTCCTCTCGTTCGATGCGCGCCATTCATTTCATCGTCGGCATGACGAACTCCGCCCCGGCGCGGATTCCCGCCGGCCAGCGCTGAGTGACCGCCTTCAGCCGTGTGTAGAAACGCACGCCCTCGGGGCCGTGCACGTGATGATCGCCGAACAGCGACGACTTCCAGCCCCCGAACGAGTGGAATGCCAACGGCACCGGAATCGGCACGTTGACCCCGACCATGCCGATCTGCACGCGATGGGCGAACTCGCGCGCGGCATCGCCGTCGCGCGTGAAGATCGCGCAACCGTTGCCGTACTCGTGCTCGTTCACCAGGCGCAGCGCGGTTTCGAACGAATCGGCGCGCACGATCGACAACACCGGGCCGAAGATCTCCTCACGATAGATGCGCATGCCCGGCTGCACGTCGTCGAACAGGCAGCCGCCGAGAAAGAACCCGTGCTCGTGCTCGTGCACTTTCAGCGCGCGGCCGTCGACCACCAGCTTCGCGCCCTCGTCGATGCCGGCCTCGATGTAGCCGAGCACCTTGTCGCGATGCGCGCCCGTGACCAGCGGCCCCATCTCGGCCCCGGCATGGGTGCCGGGCGCAACGCGAATCTTCGGCACCCGCTCGGCCAGGCGCGCGACGAGCCGGTCGGCGATGTCGCAGACCGCGATCGCCACCGAGATCGCCATGCAGCGCTCGCCCGCCGAGCCGTAGGCCGCCCCGATCAGCGCATCCACCGCCTGGTCGAGGTCGGCATCGGGCATCACCACCATGTGGTTCTTCGCGCCGCCCAGCGCCTGCACCCGCTTGCCGTGGCGCGACGCGGTCTCGTGGATGTAGCGCGCAATCGGCGTGGAGCCGACGAAGCTCACGGCAGCCACGTCGGGATGCGCGAGCAGCGCGTCGACCGCCACCTTGTCGCCCTGCACGACGTTGAACACGCCGTCGGGCAGTCCCGCCTCGCGCAGCAGCCGCGCCATCAGCAGCGACGCGGACGGATCGCGCTCAGAGGGCTTGAGCACGAAGCTGTTGCCGCAGGCCAGTGCCAGCGGGAACATCCACATCGGCACCATCGCCGGGAAGTTGAACGGCGTGATGCCCACGCATACACCCAGCGGCTGGCGCACCGAGTACAGGTCGATGCCGCCGCCGACCTGCTCGCTGAACTCGCCCTTGAGGAGCTGCGGAATCCCGCAGGCGAACTCCACCACTTCGAGCCCGCGCGTGACTTCGCCCTTCGCATCGCTGAGCACCTTGCCGTGCTCGGCCACGATGCAGGCGGCCAGTTCGTCGGCATGCTGCTCGAGCAGCTCGCGCAGGCGGAACATCACGCGCGCGCGACGCAGCGCCGGCGTGGCCGCCCAGCCGGGAAATGCGGCTGCCGCTGCGCGCACCGCCGCGTCGACTTCGGCCGGCGAGGCGAGCGCGACCTGGCCGCTGACCGCTCCGGTGGCCGGATCGAACACCGGCGCGTAGCGAGTGCCGGGAGCCGGCGCCGCGACCTGTCCGGCGATCCAGTGACCGACCACGACCGCCTGGTCGAGTTCGCCGGCCGGGGTGCCCGCGCCGGCGAGTGTGCTGTCGATGTTGCCCACTTGCGTCTCCTGCCTGTCCGACCGAGAATCCATCTGTTCAACCTGCTGAACGCACGTTCAACACCGGGAATCCGAGTGTAGCCGCAGTCGTCATGATGTCAACCCGAACACCCCGGGGAACGAAATCCCGCGCCCCGGTCGCCGTCGACGATGCCCCGCCCCGGCTGGTACCGGCGGTGGAGCGCGCGGTGCGCCTGATCGATCATCTCGCCGGGCAGCGCAGGCCGCAACCGCTGGCCGAACTGTCGAAGGCGCTGGCGATGCCCAAGAGCAGCCTGCACGGCCTTCTGCACACCCTGGTCGCCCTGGGCCTGGCCACCCGCAGCGAGCGCGGCGACTATGCGCTGGGCGCCCGGCCGTTGCAGTGGGCAGGCGCCTTCGCCGGCCGATCGGGGGTGGTCGACGCGTTCGATGCCGCGGCGGGGCAAGTGCCGGGCCTGAGCGAGGAGACGATCATGCTGGCGGTGCTCGACGGCTCCGACGTGCTGTACCTCGCCTGCCGGCCCGGCACGCGCGCGCTGGCGGTCAACTTCCGCGTCGGCGGCCGCTTCCCGGCGCACTGCACGTCGTCGGGAAAGGCGCTGCTCGCCACGCTTCCCCCCGAGCGCGTGCGCGCGCTCATCGGCCGGGCGGCGCTGCCGCGGCTCACCCGTCACAGCGTCGGCAGCACGGTCGCGCTGTTGCGCCAGCTCGCGCGTTTCCGCACGCAGGGCTATGCGGTCGACGATGAAGAAACCGCCGACGGCATGCACTGCTTCGGCGCACCGGTGTTCGCGGCCGGGCGCAGCGAAGCGGTGGCCGCGGTCGCCGTCAGCCTGATCAAGGCTTCGGCCGGCGCACGGCGGCGCGAAGAGGTGATCGCGGCGATCCGCGAACTGGCGGCGCGGGTATCGCAGCGGCTGGGCTACCTGCCGCCGTGATCGCGACCGGTATCCGTGTTGGCGACTGGCGCACGCACTGAGGCCTAGAATCGTCGACGTCCGCCCCGAGTGCTTCGAATCCGTCCGAGTACTTCGAATCCGTCCGCGTCCGTCCGAGCCCGCCCATGCCCGCCGCCGTCGAAGCCGCCCCCCTCGCGTCCAGCCCGATCGCGGTCACGCTCGGCGACCCCTGCGGCATCGGCCCCGAGATCGTGCTCAAGGCCTGCGCCGAGCGCTCGCCTGCGATGCCGCCGCTGCGCATCGTCGGCGACGCCGCGCTGCTCGCACGCGAGGCAGCCCGCCTGGGACTGCCGATGCCGTCCCAGGTCGACTCGATCGTCGAGCTGCCCGCGGACCTGCCGATCGGACGCGTCGATGCACGCGCCGGCGACGCCGCCTGGCGCTTCATCGTCCACGCCGCCCGGCTGGCGCTGCGCGGCGAGGTGCGCGCGATCGTCACCGCGCCGATCGCCAAGGAGGCGATGCACGCGGCCGGGCACCGCTTTCCCGGACACACCGAGCTGCTCGCGGAGCTGGCCGGCGGCGTCGACGTGCGCATGATGCTGGCCAACACCGAACTGCGCACGGTACTCGTGTCGATCCACCTGTCGCTGCGCGACGCGCTCGATCAGGTCACGCGCGAGAACGTCCTTCAGACGATAGTGATCGCTGACACCGCGCTGCGCCGAGCCGGTATCGACCGCCCCCGCATCGCGGTCGCCGGCCTGAATCCGCACGCCGGGGAGGCCGGCCTGTTCGGGCGCGAGGAGCTCGACACCATCGCGCCCGCCATTGCCGAGGCGTGCGTCCGCGGCATCGAAGCGAGTGGTCCCTTCCCGCCCGACACCGTGTTCATGCGGGCCCGTGGCCTGCGCGAGTTCGACGTCGTGATCGCGATGTACCACGACCAGGGACTGATTCCGGTCAAGTACCTGGGCATCGACGA
>CAZBTE010000089.1:0-8111 GCA_964494665.1 uncultured Limnobacter sp. | reverse complement strand
AGGGCGGTGGCGCCGCCCAGCGCTGCCCAGCGCGACAGCCACGCGCGACGCTGCGACTGCCGCAGTGACTGCCGGCGATCCTGCATGTTCAGAAGCTCCCGTTCAGACCCACGATGAGGCCGCGCCCGGGCGCCGGCAGTTCCTGGCCGGAGATCCCGTCGACGAGGTGCTCGTGGTAGCGCTTGTCGAACAGGTTGTTCAGGCGCACGTCGATGCTCGCGGTGCGCAGCGCGCCCAGCTTGCCGAAGCGCCAGCCGAAGTTCAGGTCGGCGGTGGCGAATCCGGGCGTCTCGTTCTCGCCGCCCGCCGAGAAGATCGTCGCCACGCGATCCTGGCGCGCCACCGCGCGCACCTGCGCGCGCCAGTACAGGCCCTGGGTCGCCGGCTGGCCCAGCCCCAGGCGCAACTCGGCGGCCGGCATCTGGTGCAGCGGTTCGTCGTCCTGGCGATTCTGGCCGCGCAGCCACGTGAACGCGGCGTCGGCGACGAAGCTCCCGAGCGGCATGCTGGCGCTGCCCTCGATGCCGTGGATGGTCACCTCCTCGAGGTTCTCGGTGCGCTTCAGCGGCAGGCCGGTGCCGGGGTGCGTCGCGCCGGTGACGCGACCGGCGATGTAGTCGTCGATGCGCGTGTAGAACGCGGCCACGCGGTACTCGACCCTGGCATCGCGCCCCTTCACGCCGAGCTCGATGCTGGTCGAGCGTTCCGGATCGAGCTGCGGATTGCCCACGTGGTAGTAGCCGTCGCCGCGTGCCGAGTCTTCGAAGCGCTCGCGCATGTCGGCGGCGCGATAGGCGCGTCCGAGGTTGGCGTACACGCCGAGCTTCGGCGTCAGCGGATGGATCGCGCCCAGCGACCACGACAGCGTGGTGTCCGAGTGATCGAGGCCGGTGGTCTGCGCGGCCGGACCGACGCCCTTCTGGCGCGCGTCGCCGGCCACGCGATCGAGCCGTGCGCCGGCCACCACGCGCGTGCGGCCGAATTCGACCTCGTCCTGCACGAACACGCCGCTGGCGCGCAGGCTGCCCCGGTCGAACGGGTCGTTGCGCACGTTGTTGTTGAACAGCGGCGGGTTGTTGTCCATGTAGCGCTCGGGGTCGCCGCGCATGCGCCAGGTCTCGGCGCCGAACGTCAGCAGGTGTTCGCCGAGCGGCACCAGGTACTTCGCGCGCAGCCCGTCGGTGGCGAACGTGACGTCGTTGCGCACGTAGTCGCGGCCGGTGTTGGCCGAACGCGCGCGGATCTGGCGGAACACGTCCTGCCGGTAGACCTCGGCGGCAAGCTTGCCCGGCCCGATGCCGGTGTCGATGCCGACCTCGTAGAGCTCGCGCCGCTGTTCGGGGGAGTGGATGGTCACCCGGCCCAGCGGCGGCGGGATGCCTGCGCCGCCAGGCTGGCCGCCGGTGCGCGCCGAACCCGGATACCAGACGTCGTGGTCGGCGTGGCGCTGCAGGTTCAGCCGCAGGCTGGTGTCCTCGGAGAGCCGGTAGCGATACTTCGCCAGCAGCGTGTCGGCGCTGTAGCCGGTCAGCGGCTCGCGGCGGTCGGGGCTGCGATAGTCGTCGGCATCGCGCGCGGCCGCACCCAGCACCAGTGCATGATCGGCACTGGAACGCTCGAACAGCAGCGCGCCCGACAGGCTCTTGTCGGCGCTGCCGGCGCTCAGGCCGACGCGCCCGCCGGTCTTCGGCTGCGCCGAGAAGCGGGCTTCGGGCGTGAGCAGGTTCACCACGCCACCCATCGCGCCGCTGCCGTACAGCACCGAACCCGGTCCCTTGACGACTTCGACGCGCTCGATCAGCCCGAGGTCGAGGAACGAGGCGATCGCGCCCTGCGGTTGCGCCGAGTTCACGCGCACGCCGTCGACCAGGATCACCACGCTTTCCTTCTTCAGGCCGCGCAGCACCGGGTTCTGGCCCCACGCGCCGTCCGAGTGCACTGCAAGCCCCGGTTCGCCGCGGAACAGCTCCCCGACCGGCGTGGCTCCCGGTGCTGCGGCAGGCGCCAGCACCTCGATTGACTGGGGCGTTTCGACGGGGTCGGTCGCGCGCCCGGTAGCCGTGACGACCACGGAGTCGAGCATCGGCTGGGCGTGCAACGGGTGGGCGGCGGACGCTGCCGCGCCCGCGACGACGGAGGCAATGAGGATTCGCAAGACCGGACTCCAGGGAAAGGAAGGAGACGCGTGCCCAGCGCGACGCGCAAGCGAATCATAAACGCAAATGCGAGTCAGTCGTAGTTGATATACATCAATACGATCGACCGTCAACCGTCAGGGGAGGGAGGGAGGAGCCGGCTGCGGCCGGCAAGGACCTGGCCTGCCAGCTACGCTGCGCGCCGCGCGGTCCAGTCGCGGCAGATCTTCCCGGTCTGCTCCGACGAAAGCGCCTCGCCGGTGAGCCCGCAGCGGTGGTCGTGCGCCTCAGAGCGGAAATGCGCGCACTGCCGGCACAGCCCGAACGGGCGGCTGCCGTTGTGGCGCTGCAAGGTCGCGAGCAGCGTGCGAAGCATCGATTCCAGCACCGCGTCATCGTCGCCGCTCGCGCGCAGCGCCTCGTCGAGGCGGCGTGACCAGCCGCCGGACAGCACCGCTTCTCCGGCGGCCGTCAGCGTCAGATGGATGCGCCGTCCGTGGTGTTCGTCGGGCGTCTTCGCGATCAGTCCCCTGCGCTCGAGCAGTGTCACGGTCTGGGACACGGTACCGCGCGTGATCCCGAAGTACTCGGCCACCGCGATCGGCAGGTCGCTGTAGCGGT
Organism: uncultured Limnobacter sp.; assembly: GCA_964494665.1. Lineage (GTDB taxonomy): Bacteria > Pseudomonadota > Gammaproteobacteria > Burkholderiales > Burkholderiaceae_E > Zeimonas. The sequence continues at coordinate 5,355 of CAZBTE010000089.1, read as the reverse complement.
TGGCGCGGGCCAGGTAGGCGAGAACCTGCAGGTGGATCGGCAGCAGCCCGTGCAGGGCCGCCTCCTCGCGCACCGACTGGTGGATCAGCGTGGCGAGCCGCTCGAGGAGCAGTGCGGTGCGTGACATGCAATTAATGTATTGGCTCGACGCATTATTGACAAGCGCACTCTCCAGGCCTACGCTACAAATGTATCGACTCGATACATAAACCTGACAGGAGACACCGATGGGCAACGCCATTTTCTTTCACGCCGGATGTCCGGTCTGCGTGTCGGCGGAGCAGCAGTTCGTCGACGCGCTCGACGCCGGCCGGTACCGCGTCGAAGTCGTGCACCTGGGCGAGCGCAAGGAGCGCATCGCGGAAGCCGAGCGTCTGGGCGTGAAGTCGGTGCCGGCGCTGGTGATCGACGGCCAGCCGTTCCACATCAACTTCGGCGCGGCGCTGGCCGACCTCGGATGAGCCGGTCGCCCTGGCCGCTCGCGCCACCCTTGCGGGTGGCGCAGTGGTTCAACGTCGCCGAGCCCCCGAGCCTGGCCACGCTACGCGGCCGCGTCGTGGTGTTGCACGCGTTCCAGATGTTGTGCCCCGGATGCGTCGCCCACGGTCTGCCCCAGGCCAGGAAGTTGTACGAGCAGTTCGCCGTCCACGGCGTGGCGGTGATCGGGCTGCACAGCGTCTTCGAGCATCACGCGGCGATGACGCCCGTGTCGCTGGCCGCCTTCATCCACGAGTACCGACTCGAGTTCCCGATCGGGGTCGACGAGGCAGCCGGCGGGCCGGTTCCCCTGACGATGCAGGCGTACGGCATGCGCGGCACGCCGACGCTGGTCGTGAACGACGCGGCCGGACACATCAGGCTGCATGGCTTCGGCCGCGTCGAGGATCTCGCCGTCGGGGCATTGATCGGACGCCTGCTTGCGGGCGGCTGATCGGGTACCTGTTCGCCGAGGGGTGGCGCAGCGCGGCGCGCAGCCGGGCGGCCTGCGAGCCGCCTTGACGCGCGTCAACCCGATGGCCGACCCTGTTCGATGATGATCGTTGTGTAGTCACGAACGATGTCGGAGGAAACGCGATGGCGCACAAGCAGGTACTGTTCCGGTCGGCCGCGCGCGAGAAGGTGCTGCGCGGCGCCTCGCAGCTGGCCGACGCGGTGCGCGTGACGCTGGGGCCGCGCTCGAAGTCGGTGCTGATCGACCGCAAGTGGGGCGAGCCGATCGTCTGCAACGACGGCGTCACGATCGCCAAGGAATGCGAGCTGAAGGATCCGGAGGAGAACCTCGGCGTGCGCATGCTGCGCCAGGCGGCGGTGAAGACCGGCGACGTGGTCGGCGACGGCACCAGCACGGCAACCATCCTCGCTCACGCGATCTTCGCCGACGGCGTGCGCAACGTGGTGGCCGGCGCCAGCGCGATCGACATCAAGCGCGGACTGGATCGCGCCACCAAACGCGCGATCGAGGCGCTGGGGGCGATGTCGCGCCCGGTGGCCACGCGCACCGAGCGGGCGCAGGTGGCGGCGATCTCGGCGCACAACGACGAGGGCATCGGCGAGCTGGTGGCCGAGGCGATCGACAAGGTCGGCAACGAAGGCGTGATCACGGTGGAGGAGTCGAAGACCACCGAAACCGTGCTCGACGTCGTCGAAGGCATGCAGTTCGATCGCGGCTTCCAGTCTCCGTACTTCATCAACGTTCCGGAGAACATGGAGGCGGTGCTGGAGGACTGCCTGGTGCTGCTGTGCGACCGCAAGATCGGCGTGCTGGCCGACATGATTCCGCTGCTCGAGAAGGTCGTGAAGACCGGCCGGCCACTGCTGGTCATCGCCGAGGAGGTGGAAGGCGAGGCGCTGGCCACGCTGATCGTCAACCAGGTGCGCGGCGTGCTCAGGAGCTGCGCGGTCAAGGCGCCGGGCTTCGGCGATCGCCGCAAGGCGATGCTGCAGGACATTGCGATCCTCACCGGCGGCCAGGTCATCTCCGAGGAACTCGGGCTGAAGATCGAGAACGTCGGCCTGGAGCAGCTCGGGCGCGCCCGGCGCGTGGTCATCGACAAGGACAACACGACGCTGATCGGTGGCGGCGGCGACCGCAAGGCGATCGACGCTCGCGTCGAGCAGATCCGGCGCGAAATCGACAAGGCCACCAGCGACTACGACCGCGAGAAGCTGCAGGAGCGCGTGGCGAAGCTGGCTGGCGGCGTCGCGGTGATCCGGGTCGGCGCTCCGTCCGAGGCAGAGATGAAGGCGAAGAAGGATGCGCTCGACGACGCGATCAGCGCCACCAAGGCGGCAGTGGCCGAAGGCATCGTGCCCGGCGGAGGCCTTGCGCTGCTGCGCTGTGCGAACGTGGTCGCGCAGGAGGAGGCGCGCTGCGACGGAGACGAGCGCACCGGCGTGCAGATCCTCAGGCGGGCGCTGGAGGCACCGACACGCCAGATTGCCGAGAACTCGGCGGTCGATGGCGGCGTCGTGGTCGCGCGGATGCTCGAGGGCGAGGGCAACTACGGTTTCGATGCCGGACGCAAGCAGTACGTCGACCTGATGCAGGCCGGCATCATCGACCCCACCAAGGTGGTGCGGGTCGCGCTCGAGAACGCGGTGTCGGTCGCCAGCGTGCTGCTGCTCACCGAAGCGACGATGACCGAAATTCCCGACACCCGGACCGAACACGCCGGCGGCGACGCGCAAATGCCGATGTAGGGCAACGCGAGCGCGACGATGCTACGGTGACGCCTTCCAATGCCAGTTCACGCTACCGGGGTAGTCATGCACAACGTCGGGCTCGTCATCGCCACGCTGGTCGGGCGCGCGGTCCCATACACGCGGCCGGGTACGCGCAGCGCGATCGCCAAGAAGCCCGTGACCGGACCCATCGGCGTCGATCGCGCGGGCATGGCCGGCGACGAGCAGGGCGATACACGCGCGCACGGTGGCCCCGACAAGACGCTGCACCTGTACGCGTTCGAGCACTACGCCGACTGGCGGCACGACCTCCACGGCAGCGATGCGCACGATGCGTTGACGCTGCTCGAGGCGCCCGGTGCCTTCGGCGAGAACCTCGCCACACGCGGCCTCACCGAGGAGCAGGTGTGCATCGGCGACCGGCTGCGGGTCGGCAGCGCGCTGCTCGAAGTGTCGCAGGCCCGCCAACCGTGCTGGAAGCTCAACGACCGCTTCGGCGTGCGGGACATGGCAAGGCGCGTGCAGCAGACGATGCGCAGCGGCTGGTACTGCCGCGTGATCGAACCCGGCACGCTGCAGGCCGGCGACGCGATCGTGCTGCTCGAACGGCCGTGGCCGACCTGGCCGCTGACGCGCCTGATGGAGCTGCTGTACCGTCGCACGCTCGATCGTGCGCTGCTGCGCGAGGCGCAGGCGCTGCCGCTGGTGCCGTCGTGGCAACGCGTGGTGGAGCGGCGGCTCGCCGAGGGCACGGTCGAAGACTGGAGCGCGCGGCTCGACGGGCCGGGCTGAGACGCGCAGGCCTCCGCTTCGGGCAGCCGGCCGTTGCGGTGCCGAGCGTACCCACGTCGTGAGCAGGGCAAGTCACCGGCACGAGCGGTTAGCATGGCGGCCTTCGCTGCCGACTGGCGTCCGCCAACATGAGCTCCGCGCTGCCCGTATCCTCGACCCCGGCGTTCTTCGACGCTGCGCCCGCGATCGTCGTGCATGACGCGCTCGCCGAATTCCTCGGCGCGGCGCACGAAGGCATCGTCGAATACCGCTACGCCGATGCGGTGAAGCTCGCCGGGCATTCGTGTCCCACGGTCGCCGGCGCGTACATGATGGCGCGCGCCGCGCTGCGCGCGCTCTATCCCGATCCGTCGCAGCTGCCCGAGCGCGGCGAGATCCGCGTCGACTGCCGCGAGCCGCGCGATGCCGGCGTCGCCGGGGTGATCGCGTCGGTGCTGGGGCTCATCACCGGAGCGGCCGGCGACGGGGGCTTTCGCGGCATCGGCGGGCGTTTCGTGCGCCGCGACCGGATGTTCTTCGGGCAGCCGGTGGCGGCCGGCGAGGTGCGCTTCACGCGGCTCGACGACCGCCGCGCGGTCGAGGCGGGGCTGCGGCTCGAGCGCGTGCCTGGCGATCCGCGCATGGCGTCGGCCATGTCGCGCAGCCTGGGCGGCGATCCGCGCTCTGCGGAGGCCGCGCTGTTTCGCGAGCTGTGGCAGGACCGCGTGCGCCGCATCCTGGTCGATCACGCCGACGATCCGGAACTGGTGGAGATCCACGTTCCGTGAGTAGACGGCGCGCGGCGCGCGTGCCGGTCCGGCGGGAAATCCGGAAACCCTTGTCCGAGCGCGGTTGACACAAACAGTACCAAAACGGTACTGTTTATGCACCGGTGCGAACCACGCGCCGGCGGAGACGCGCACCGATGCTTCGCATCAGCAAGATCGCAGACTACGGCACGATGGTGATGACGCAGATGGCAAGCCAGCCCGGCCGTCTGTTCAGTGCCAACGACCTGGCCGCGGCGCTCGGCCTCGGCCGCGCCACGGTGAGCAAGGTGCTCAAGAGCCTGGCGCGCAGCGACCTGGTCGCCAGCGTGCGCGGTCTGCACGGCGGCTACGCGCTCACGCGCCCGCCGCAACGAATCACCGTCGCCGACATCGTCGACGCGCTCGAGGACCAACCGTTCGGCCTCACCGAGTGCAGCGCGACATCCGGATCGTGCGACATCGAACCCAGCTGCCACGTGCGCGCGAACTGGCAGAAGATCAACCTGATCGTGCGCCGCGCGCTCGAGGGCGTCACCCTCGCCGACATGGTCGGGCCATCGGCCGGCGCCGAGCGCCCGGTCGTCGTGCATCACGCGAGTGCGCGGGGCGGCCAGCCGGTCCGTCCGGCCCCCTGACAGGACGCAAAGCCCATGAATGCCGTCACCCACAAGCTCGACACCTTCCTCGACCGCGAGTACGAGGCCGGATTCGTCACCGACGTCGAGAGCGACTCGATTCCGAAGGGACTGTCGGAGGACACCATCCGCCTGATCTCGGCGCGCAAGAACGAACCCGCGTTCATGCTCGAATGGCGCCTGCAGGCGTACCGGCGCTGGCTCACGATGACCGAGCCGGCGTGGGCGCAGGTGAAGTATCCGCCGATCGATTTCCAGGACATCGTCTACTACTCGGCGCCGAAGAAGAAGACGGACGGCCCGAAGAGCCTGGACGAGGTCGATCCCGAACTTCTGCGCACCTACGAGAAGCTGGGCGTGCCGCTGCACGAGCGCGCGCGGCTGGCCGGCGTGGCGGTCGATGCGGTGTTCGATTCGGTGTCGGTGGCCACCACCTTCAAGAAGCAGCTCGGCGAACACGGCATCATCTTCTGTTCGTTCTCCGAGGCGGTGAAGGA
>CAZBTE010000088.1:1169-8255 GCA_964494665.1 uncultured Limnobacter sp. | reverse complement strand
GCGATGGCTCATCTCCATCACCGACTGGCCGCTGCCGTGCCAGTCGAGCATCTCGGCCGCTGCCTGCGCGAGCACTTCCTCGGGCAGCATGGCTGGCCCCGCGCTGAAGTTGAACACCTTTCGCATCGTCGTTCCCCGGTTGGCGAAGGGCGAATTCTAGCTCGCCGCCACGCACCCTCGGGCTTGAGGGATATCAACGGCCACGGCGCACTGGCCGCCGAGAATGACCGATACTCGTTCACGCCGCGAACGTGCCCGGGGCGCGGACGGGGCCAGGGGGCAAGCGATGCCGTCAACGTCGAACGCCAGCAGCGACCCGGGTTCCGGTCGCCTCGTCGAAGCGCTGCAACAGGCGTTGCAGGGCTCGACCGGGCGCCCGGTGCGGCGGGTCGACACCCATATCTCGTGGGTGCTGCTGGACGGGGAGTTCGCGTGGAAGCTCAAGAAGCCGGTGCGCCTCGGCTTCCTCGACTTCAGCGAGCTCGCGATGCGTCGTCGCTTCTGCGACGAGGAGCTGCGGTTGAATCGCCGGCTCGCGCCCGAGCTCTACCTGGACGTCGTGCCGATCGGCGGCAGCGCCGAGGCGCCGCGACTGGCCGGTCCCGGTCCCGCGCTCGAGTATGCGGTGAAGATGCGCCAGTTTCCCGACGGCGCGCTGCTCAGCGAACGACTCGCGGCGGGCACGCTCGAGCCTGCGCACCTTGAGCGGCTCGCCGCGCGGCTGGCCGTATTCCACGACGCGGCACCGGCGGCCGGTGCCGATACACCCTACGGTACCGCAGCGCGCATCGAGGCCGACACGGCGCGCACGCTGGACGGCCTCGCCGCGCTGGTCGGGGAGGCTGCGCTCGCCGGGTTGCGCGAGCGGATTCAGGCCGCCGAAGCGCGCCTGCGCGCAACGTTCATGCAGCGCAAGGCCATCGGACGGGTGCGCGAAGGACACGGCGACCTGCACCTGGCCAACGCAGTGGTGCTCGGCGATGACGTCACCGCGTTCGACTGCATCGAGTTCGACCCGGGGCTGCGCTGGATCGACGTGTACAACGACGTCGCGTTCCTCGCAATGGACCTGATGGCGCACGGGCGGCGCGACCTGGCGATGCGTTACCTCGACGCGTGGCTGGCCGCGAGCGGCGACTACGAAGGGCTGCCGGTGCTGCGTTACTACCTCGCCTATCGCGCGCTGGTGCGCGCGCTGGTGGCGCGGATCCGCGCGGCGCAGGGCGGCGCCGCCCCGGATGGCCCCGACTACCTCAAACTGGCGCAGCGGCTGGTGGACGAGCGCGATGCGCGCCTGCTGATCACGCACGGCCTGTCGGGCTCGGGTAAGAGCCATGTTTCGCTACGCCTGCTCGAGTGCGCCGGCGCGATCCGCCTGCGCTCGGACGTCGAGCGCAAGCGCCTGTTCGGGCTGGACGCGCTGCACGACGCATCGGCCCGCCCCGGAGAGGGCATCTACGCTGGCGACGCGACGCAGCGCACCTACGAGCGCCTGCTCGCGCTGGCGATGCACTCGCTCGACGCGGGCTATCCGACCATCGTCGACGCCACGTTCCTGCGCGCGCGCGAACGCGACGCCTTCCGCGAAGCGGCACGCGCGCGCGGAGTGCCGTTCACGATCCTGCATTGCCGCGCCGAACCGGCGCTGCTGCGCGAACGGGTCGCCGCACGCCGCGCCGGCCGCACCGACGCGTCGGATGCCGACCTCGCGATTCTCGAGCGCCAGCTCGCGGGGCACGAGCCGCTGCGCGACGACGAGCGGGGCGTCGCGATCGAGATCGACACCGGGCGGCCGGTCGACGTCGACGCACTGGCCGGGCGCTGGCTCGAACGGCCTCAGGAGTCGGGGCCACGCGCTGCCGCGCCGGGCCCCTGAGCCGCCAACTGCCAGCCCCCGTCGGGATGCGGCTGCAGCCGCGTTCCGTACGCGCGCTCTCCCAGGGCCAACAGGTCGCGCAGCCAGTCGCGGGCGCGCGGATCGGGCGGGCCGAGCCGCAGCCGGCGCATCTGCAGCGGCACGATTCGCAGGCCGCGCAGCTCGCCATCGCTGCGGGAGAGCGTCGCGAAGTACAGGCAGCCGAGGTCCGAGCGCAGGCCGCCGTGCTCGCCGATCCCTTCGTAGTCGTTGATCAGGTCGCCGCAGCCGTACAGCACCAGGCGGCCGCGATGCACTTCGACGGGCAAGGGGTGGTGCGACGAATGACCGTGGACCACGTCGGCCGCACCCAGTTCGATCAGCCGGTGCGCGAACGTGCGGTGGCCGTGCGGAATGTCGGTACCCCAGTTGCCGCCCCAATGGATCGAGACGATCACCCGATCGCCTGCCCGGCGGTGCGCATCGACCCGTGCGGCAACCTCCGCGGCGGCCTCTTCGCCGGGCTCGGGCAGCAGTGCCACGCCGGCGCGGCGCGCGGTCGCGGCCCAGGCCGCCGGCACGCCGCTGCTCTCGGTGGCGATAGCGAACACCAGCAGCCGTCCGCCGCCCGGAAGCGGCAGCACAGCAGGCGCGAGCGCCTCGTCGAGACGGACCCCGGCCCCTGCGGTGCGAATGCCGACCTGCCGCAGCGTCGCCAGCGTTTGCGCAAGCCCGTCGTGGCCCCAGTCGATGACGTGGTTGTTGGCGAGCACGCAGCAGTCGATCCGGGCGGCCGTGAGGCAGCCGACGTTGTTCGGGTGCATCCGGTAGTGGATGCCCTTGCCCGGGTACGGGCGATCGTGCGTGGTGATCGCAGTCTCGAGGTTGACGATGCGCAGCGCGGGAGCGACCTGGTCGAGCACGGCCAGCGCGTCGCCCCAGACGTAGGCGGCCGACACCGGCGCCGGTACGGCCCCGTTGCTGTGCTCGGCGAGCCGCAGGTACTCGCGTGCATCGCGCACGTACGGTTCGTAGAGCTCGGGCGAGGAGGGCTGCGCGAATGCCTGGTCGATGCCGCGGCCGGTCATCACGTCGCCGGCCAGGAGCACCGTGAGCTCGTCGGCCTTGGCTGCGCTCATCCCTTCACGCAGACGAGCGGCGCGAGCCTGGCCACCTTGCGCGCCAGTCCGGCAGCCTCGGTGGCGTCGACGACCTCGGAGACGTCCTTGTAGGCGCCCGGCGCCTCTTCGGCGATGCCCCGCGAGGACGGACTGCGAACCATGATGCCGCGCGCTGCGAGCTCGTCGACCACCTGGCGTCCGCGCCAGCGCGCGGCCGCCTGGTGGCGGCTCATCGCCCGTCCAGCCCCGTGGCAGGCCGACGAGAATGCGAGCGACTCCGAATGCGTGGTGCCGGCGAGCACGTACGAGCCGGTGCCCATCGAGCCGCCGATCAGCACCGGCTGGCCGGCCGGGCGCAACGATTCCGGAAGGTCGGGGTGCCCGGGACCGAGCGCGCGGGTGGCGCCCTTGCGGTGCACGAACAGGGCGCGTTCGTGCCCGTCGATGCGGTGCGTCTCGAGCTTGCAGGTGTTGTGCGAGACATCGTAGAGCAGCGGCATGCGCGCCGCCGGCAGCAAATCGGCGAAGACCTCGCGCACCAGGTGCGTCAGGATCTGGCGATTGGCGAGCGCGCAGTTGATCGCCGCGCGCATCGCGCCGAGGTAGGCTTCGCCGAGCTCCGAGCGGATCGGCGCGCAGGCGAGCTCGCGATCCGGCAGCACGATGCCGAAGCCTTTGGCCGCGATCGCCATGTCGCGCAGGAACTCGGTGCCGATCTGGTGCCCGAGCCCGCGCGAGCCGCAGTGGATCATCACGACCGCGTCGTCGACGCGCAGCCCGAACGTGTTCGCGATCGACTCGTCGAACACCTCCGCGACGCGCTGCACCTCGAGATAGTGGTTGCCGCTGCCGAGGGTTCCCATTTCGTCGCGCTGGCGCTTCTTGGCCAGCGCGGAGACCTTGTCGGGCTTCGCGTGCGGCATCTGGCCGCGCTCCTCGACGCGTTCGAGGTCGGCCGGCGTGCCCCAGCCCTGCTCGACGGCCCATTTCGCGCCGCCGGCGAGCATGGCGTCCATCCGCGCAGCGTCCAGCCGGATCGCGCCGGTGCTGCCGACCCCGGCGGGGATGCGTGCGAACAGCGCCTCGGCGAGCGGTCGCTGCACGGCGAGGATGTCTTGCGCACGCAGGCCGGTGAACAGGCAGCGCACGCCGCACGAGACGTCGAAGCCGACGCCGCCGGCCGAGACGACTCCGCCGCGCTCGGGGTCGAACGCCGCGACGCCGCCGATCGGAAAGCCGTAGCCCCAGTGGGCATCGGGCATCGCATACGACGCGCGCACGATGCCCGGCAGCTTCGCGACGTTGCTCGCCTGCTCGAGCACCTTGTCGTCCATTTCGGCGACCAGCGCCTCGCTGCCGTAGATGATCGCCGGCACGCGCATGTCGCCGCGCATCGGCACTTCCCATTCGCAGGGTCCGCGTCGGACCAGTTTGTCCAGGTTCATTGCCTCGATTCCGACTAGGGCGTGTTCACACTACGATTGTCCCCGCGCCGGGGCCTGCCGGGCCGCCAAACGAGGCGCCGGCGACGCGCGTGGCGGTGCCACGCAAGGACGATCGTAGTGTGAACACGCCCCTAGACATCGACCACGGTCTGCGCCAGCCATCCGCCGCCTGCGGTCGGCGCGACGCGCAGGCTGGTGTAGGTGGCGCCCTTGACCTCGACCGCCGGCCGATGCCGCTCGACCGCGACCGGCTCGCCGAACGCCTGGGCCCGCAATCGCGTGCCGTCGATCTCGACCCGATAGCGGCCGAACAGCATCCGCCGTACGGCCATTTCGTAGACGAGCGCGTTCAGCCACTCGGCCAGCAACAGCTCCGGGTCCGGTGCCTCGCAGGCGATGTCCACGGCATCGCGCGCCGCGACGCTCGCCGGGTCGGTGATGACCGCGGTCAACGCCAGCGCCGCCTGCTCGAACGCGCCGGCCATCGTCGCGCCGATGCCGCGCACGCCGATGTCGGCGCCGTGTTCGTAGTGCTCCCAATGCTCCTGCATGCCCGGCGCTTGCTCCCGTGGCCGGCTTGCGGCCTGCGCTGCAGTTATCGCCCTTGAAGCCATCCGGCGTATTGACTGCCCACAATGATCGCGCCGACGCAATGCCCGCGGATGGCTTCGATGCCTTCGTGCCGGGATTCGCCAGCCTGGATCGGGCTCGCCGGCCTGGTCTGGCGAAAGGTAGCGTCAGCAGGGGAGGTCTCCCGCAGCGGGCATGTTCGTGCAGGGCGCGCGCGTGATGTAGTTGCGGAATAAAACTTCTATAAATCAAAGTAATAGGATTGATTATTGGAGTCAGACATGAATAACGAGCTGGCTTCAAATGCGCCGCCTGGCGAGATCTGTTGCGCGTCATTGATCGTGACAGGGCATAAGTGCAGCAACTTATCGCGGCTTTCCACGAACCTCGGGCACACCTGAAAGCTCCGCTGCCGCCGGACCATTCATTCGAACCGCGCGCTGGGTACCCCCCTCTCGGTACCACCGCCGGGCACCCCGTTTGCTCCGCACGCGCGTGGCGCAGCCTGCGTCGCGCAAACCTCAGGAGCCCACGCATGCCAGGAGGCCGCCTCATGTCGATTCCCAGCCCGAACACGCCGGGCGCCATCGCCGCGCGCAACGAAGTCATCAACGTGCTGAAGGACGATCACGAGCGCGTGCTGCGGGCGTTTCGCGAGTTCGACCAGTTCGAATCGCTTCAGGCCTGCCAGAAGATCGTGCAGCGCACCTGCGCCGACCTGATCGACGACTTCGAGGTCGGGCATCGCAACCTCGAGGCGATGGTCGCGCGCATGGAGCTGCTCGCGCCGAACGACGAAAAGTACCGGGCCAGCTTCCGCGTCATGGGCGGGTACGTGCGCCAGCACGTGCAGGAGGAGGAAAAGAGGCTGTTCCCGCTGCTGGCGCGCGCGCGCATCCCGTGGGAGGCGCTGTGCGACCGGATGTACGACCGGTTGGCCGAATTGTGCGACGACCTCGGCGTGGTACCGGCCGCTCCGCCCGACGAACCGCGCCTGCCGCCGCTGCGGCGCAGGGTGACCCAGACGCGCGCGCGCGGCGCAAGGCCGGCGCCGGTTGGCGCCGGCCAGTAGGGCGCCCGTGCTCGCCAGCGCCCTGGCGGCGCTCGCCGGCAGGCAGTCCGAGTTGCCGGCGCCGTCCGGCGAATCCTGACGGCAAGCGGTCGGGCCGGGCACGCCGGTTGCTCCATCGTGCGCCACGGAACGGTCGTATTGCCGCGAGGTCGCGATCCGGCGCGAGCAGTTCGTGACTCGAACGGACTTCAGGAGCCGAGAGAGGTAATGCAATGTCCCGATGCAGCATTTGCGGCAACGACTACGCCGCTTCGTTCGGCGTCGTCGCGGCCGACGGGCAGCGCTACACATTCGACAGTATCGAGTGCGCGGCCCAGCAACTCGCGCCGGTGTGCGGCCATTGCGGCTGCCGCATCCTCGGGCATGGCATCGAGGGCGATGGGGCGAGATACTGCTGCGCCCACTGCGCGCGCGAGGGTGGAGAGAGCGACGCGGTCGACAACACCTCGGGCCCCTGACCGGAATGGATTGAGCACGGCGGCCGACGAGGCGCCGGCATTCCGGTCGGGGGCTCGGCGTGTCCCGCATGCTGCACAGGCCAGTTCCAATGCATTACGCTGAATCCTCCGCATCTGCCGGACGAGGATTGTTGCACTTCGATCGACTGCGCCGAAGGTTCGTGGCGTCGTGGCCGTCGGTCACACTGCGCACCTTCCTGATGGCGCTCATGCTGATCGCGACGCTGCCGGTGGTCGTGCTGATGGGAGTGCGCATCTTCAACGACCTGGAGGCGCGCGAGGCGCGCGCGTGGCTCGAGCTCGAACGTTCCGCACGCACTGCCTCGCAGGGCGTCGAGCGCGAGTTGATCGCGACCATCGAGACGTTGACCACCCTCGGACGCGCCACGCTGCTGTCGAGCGGGGACACTCGTGCCTTCGAGCGGGCGCTGCAGGCGGGACCGAGGTTGCGCCAGAACTGGCATGGCGTGTTCCTTGCAGATGCGAACGGAAAGTCGACTCGGTTGGGATGACGGTCGCCAGAGGTAGCCATTCCCGCGGCACCGTGTCGTCGCCGCACACCGCC
>CAZBTE010000088.1:0-1159 GCA_964494665.1 uncultured Limnobacter sp. | reverse complement strand
GCCGGCATGAGCCAGCGCCAGGCCGGCGAGGTACTGCGGCTGCATCCAGGTTCGGCCCCGGTCGTGTCCGGACTGGTACGGAAGGGCGCAGGCAATCGGTATGCGACCGCGGTTTCGGTGCCGCTGACGGACGCCGGCGAACTGCGTTACGTGGTGGGCGCCTGGCTCGATATCGCCTCCTGGGAGGAACTGCTGCAGGGTTCGCTCCCGAGCGGCGGGTTCGTGACCCTGGTGGATCGCGAACACAGGGTCATGGCGAGAACCCGGTTCCAGGATCACTTCGTCGGTCGCTTCATGCCGGACGGCCGGATCGGGCGCAGCCCGGCCGGCCGGGTCGAATCCGTACAGATCGACCCCGGAGGCAGCGAACCGGTCCACCTTGCGTGGCAGCAGGTACCGACGTCGGGCTGGTCGGTGATCGTCGGCATGCCGAGCGCCCGCGTGGAACTGGCGAGGCAGCAGGCGCTGGTCATGACGATCGGGGGCGGGCTGCTGTCCGTCGTTCTCGGGCTGTACCTGGCGTTTCTCGCAGCGCGCCACCTGGTGCTGCCGCTGGGCCGCCTCGCTTCAGGGAGCCGCTCGCAGCGCGATGGCTACATTGCGGTCCGCGAGGTGGCAGCGTTGCGCGACGCGCTCGATGACGCGCGCGAGCGCGATGTACAGGCGCGGCTGCGCCTGCAGGCGACGGCCAGTGAATTCGAGACGCTCTTCAGCAGCAGCCCGACGGGACTTGCATTCGCGCACGATCCGCAGTGTCGCCAGGTGACCTGCAATCCGGCGATGGATCGCCTGTTCGGCGTGCAGGGCGGGCCGGCACCGAAGGTGCAGGTGCTGCACCAGGGAGAGCAGCTCGAAGAGAGCCTTCAACCGCTGCGCCGCGCAGCGGCCACCGGCACGCCGGTGCCTCCGATGGAACTGGAGATCATCGTCGAAGGCGGGCAGCGTCGCCATGTGCTTGCCCAGGCGGTTCCCCTGCACGATGCCCGTGGTGAGGCGCGGGGCGCCATCGCGGCGTATGTCGACATCACCGATCGCGTGCGCAGCGACGCGCAGCTGCTCAACGCGAACCGGCGCCTGCGCCAGACCCAGCACCTGGTCGATCTCGCGCAGGAAGTCGGCCACGTGGGCTACTTCCACTACAACTTCGTCGACAAGGAGC
>CAZBTE010000087.1:0-8261 GCA_964494665.1 uncultured Limnobacter sp. | reverse complement strand
GCACGACGGCGTCGGCACGATGCTCGTCGAGGAAACGCTCGAGGCGCTGCGCGAGGCGGGGGCCGACGACGTCGGCGGACTGCTCGCGCTGCTGCGCCCGCTCGAGGAAGACGGCACGCTGGTGCGCCGCGACCGCGGCCTGATCGAGCGCGAGATCGGCAACTTCACCGTCATCGAGCACGATGGGGTCATCTTCGGGTGCGCGGCGCTGTACCCATTCCCGGACGAGCGCATCGGCGAAATGGCCGCGCTCGCCGTCAACCCGGCGGTACAGGGACGCGGCGACGGCGAGCGCCTGCTGCGGCGCATCGAGCAGCGCGCACGGATGGCAGGGTTGAACCGCCTGTTCGTGCTGACTACCCGTACCATGCACTGGTTCCTCAAGCGCGGCTTCGTGCTTGCCGCGGTCGACCAGCTGCCGAAGGAACGCCAGGGGCTATACAACTGGCAGCGCAAGTCGCTGGTCCTGATCAAGCATCTCTAGGAGTCGCAATGGCGCGCAACGTGTTCTGTATCAAGCTGCAGCGCGAGGCCGAAGGTCTCGATTTCCCGCCGTATCCGGGCGAGCTCGGCAAGCGCCTGTACGAGAACGTCTCTAAGGAAGCATGGCAGGGATGGATCCGCCACCAGACGATGCTCGTCAACGAGAACCGGCTCAATCTTGCCGACGCCCAGGCACGCAAGTACCTCGCGACGCAGATGGAAGCGTACTTCTTCGGAGCCGGCGCCGAGAAACCGGCCGGCTACGTGCCGCCGAAGAGCTGAACTCCGCAAGCAGGCGCCGCGTTCCGGCGCCTCGCGCCAGGCAATGGCGTGATGTCCTACAACACGCCTTCCGCAAGGACGACACGCTTACGTCGCCTGAGCCCATGGAAGTGCCGCGCACGCTCCCCTACCGTAACGACAGCAGCACCTTCGCTGCATCGATCAACGAGGAGCTACTCATGCTGCACTACGCCGTCGTCTTTTTCGTCATCGCCCTGGTCGCCGCGCTGTTCGGCTTCACCGGCATCGCTTCGGGCGCAGCCAGCATCGCCCAGACCTTGTTCATGATCTTCCTGGTGCTGGCAGTCATCGCGTTCCTGGTCAACCTGTTCCGAAGTCGCGGTTGATCGGTCGGTAACCGCTGGACCGCGCTGACCGGTACCGCAGGCCTGGCGCCGCGTACGGAGAGAGCCAAGTGCACCCTGTACCCCCGGCGCAGGTCGGCGGCGCCGCCGCCGCACGGCGTGCGCGCCGTGCGGTGTCCCTGACTCTTGCAGTGGCCGGCATCGCGCTCGCTTCGTGCAGCACGTTGCCGCAGACGAAACCCTGGGCAGGGCCGGTATCAGCGAACGACCTTTCTCGACACGTGACAGTGCGCGGCCAGGACGGTCCGTTGACCGCATCCGTTCAGCGCCGGGCGCTCGAGCGTCTGGCCGCTACCGCCAAGGGAGACCTGGCAACCTACCATCTTCGCGTGCTCGCCGCCGCGCAGGGCGACGTGAATCTCTACCGTGACAACGCGGCGCGCTTGCTGGTGGACGGTCCCGCCACCTTCGACGCGATGAAGGATGCGATCGCCGGTGCGCGTCACCGCGTGCTGGTCGAGAGCTACATCGTCGACGACAAGGGCGTGGCCCAGGAGATCGCGGCGTTGCTGGCCAGCAAGGCGGCACAGGGCGTTTCCGTGGCGCTGCTCTACGATGCGCTCGGCTCGCGCACCACCGACCCGGCATTCTTCGATACGTTGCGTGCCCAAGGGGTCGCGGTGTGCGCGTTCAATCCCGTCAATCCCGTCCAACGGCCCGGCTACTGGGGAATCAACCACCGCAATCATCGCAAGGTGATGGTCGTCGATTCCGCCGTGGCCTTCACCGGGGGCATCAACATCAGCCAGGTGTACTCGTCCGGTTCGTCCGGGCGCAGTGCGAGTGGCGGCAGCGCCGACGCGCTGGACAACGGATGGCGCGACACCCAGATCGAACTGCGAGGCCCCGTGGTGACGGCGCTGGCAGAACACTTCGACGAGACGTGGACGGCACAGGGCTGTCGCGGCACGCTCGGCGTGGCGCCCCGCGCGAAGAATGGCCGGGCGGGCGACAAGATCGTGAAGATCCTCGTCAGCGATCCCTCGCAGGGCGTCAACCAGATCTACGGTGCGCTGCTTTCAGCCGTCCGCGCCGCCCAGCGCAGCGTGCACCTGACCATGGCCTACTTCGCACCCGGCACCGAAATGGTCGATGCGCTGGTCGAAGCGGCGCGCCGCGGCGTCGAGGTGGCGCTGGTGCTGCCCGGACTCAGCGACTTCGAGCTGGTGTTGCACGCCGGGCGCTCGTACTACGAGCAACTGCTCGAAGCCGGCGTGGTGATCCACGAAACGGACCACGCCATCATGCACGCCAAGACCGCGGTCATCGACGGCGTGCTCTCCACGGTCGGGTCGAGCAACATGGACTGGCGCAGCTTCGTCGACAACAGCGAGTTGAACGCGATCGTGATCGACGCCGAATTCGGCGCCGCGATGGAGGACCTGTTCCACCGCGATCGCTCGGTTTCCCGACTGGTCGAGGCGCAGGCCTGGCGCGATCGCGGATTGCGCCAGCGGCTGCTCGAGTGGGTGGGACGCTTCGCCGAACGCTGGCTCTGAGCCCGGTTGTACCTCACGCGCGCGCTGCTCCGTCCCGCTGGCGATCCGCGCTGCTGGCGATCCGTCCTACTGGATCAGCCCGTGGCGCATCGCGTAGTACGTGAGATCGCTGTTCGTCTGCAGCCTCAGCTTTTCAAGCACGCGGCTGCGGTAGGTACTCACCGTCTTCACGCTGAGGAACATGGATTCGGCGATGTGGCCTACCGTCTCGCCCTTGGCCAGGCGCAGGAACACCTGCAACTCGCGCCGGGACAGCGACTCGTGCAGCGCCCGCTCGCCCGATCCGGCCAGGCCCTCGGCCAGCAGCTCCGCGACTCCCGGCGTGATGTAGCGGCGTCCCGCCGCAACGATGCGCACCGCCTTGACGATCTCCTCGGGATCCGTCTCCTTGTTGAGATAGCCGCTGGCACCCTGGCTCAACAGCGCGGTGGCGTAGTGCGTCTCGGGAAAACCGCTGAGGATGAGCACCGGGAGGTCGGGGAATCGGGCCTTGATCGACGACAGCGCGTCGACGCCGCCCTGGTCCGGCATCGAGATGTCCAGCAGCAGCACGTCGATTTCGCCGCCACGCACCAGATCGAGCGCCTCGCGCCCGTTGCTGGCCTCGCCTGCCACGCACAGGTCCCCCTGTTCGGACAGGTACTGGCGCAGCCCGGTGCGCACGATGGCGTGGTCGTCGACGATCCCGATCCTGATCATGGTGGCGGCCCCCTGGTTGCTGATCGTACCGCGAGCGCGTTGTCGGCATCGTCCGACACCACGACGACGTCCCGGCCTATCGGCATCGGCGCGCGCAAGCGGCATTGTTGAGTCACCGGCCGAGTGGCAAACCCGCCATTCGAAGCCAACGCAACCAATTCGGAAGGAGTTGACCCATGACACTGCCACGTATGAAGACACTTGCCGCGTCGATTGCCGTTCTTGCAGCGGGCGGCCTGGCTGGCTGCGACTACGGTGCCGACGAACGCGCCGCCACGCCGCGTGCGGACGGTCCGCTGGCGCAGGCGCCGCAGCAACCGGGCGAACGACGGGCCGACCCGCGCGCGCCGGGCGAGCAGCGCTCCAGCATGGAGACTCGGCCGGGGACGGCTTCGCAGTCAGGGACGGATTCACGGTCGGGGACGGCCTCGCCGTCGGGGACCGCTTCGCAGTCCGCAGCGGGTTCGCAATCGGGGACCGCTTCGCAGTCGGCAGGGGGTTCGCCGACGGGGGCGGCCCCAAGGCCGGGAACGCAGTCGGGGATGGGTTCCCAATCGGGGACGGCCTCGCAGTCCGGGATGGGTTCGCAGTCCGGGATGGGTTCGCAGTCAGGGGCCGATACGAAATCGAGCACCGGCGCGCAGCCAGGCACGAGCACGGCGCGACCGGGTTCCAGCACCGGCACGACAGCCGCGGGTGACGTGACCCCGGATGCGGCGCAGCGTGCGGCAGACGCATCGACCAGCAAGGCGAAGGACGCCATGATCACTTCGGCTGTCAACGCCGAGCTCGCGCGCGATCCCAAGTTGAGCGCCACGGGCATCAACGTCGACACTGAAGACGGGCGCGTGGAGCTGAAAGGAGCGGCGCCCGACACGGAGGCGCGTGAACGCGCAGCCGAGTTGGCCGAAAGCGTCGACGGCGTGAAGTCGGTCGATAACAAGTTGACGGTCAAGCGCTGAGAACCACGTCCGGCGCTGAGCCCCGCGCTGCGGCGCGGGGCCTCGCCCTCTTTCCCCTAGCCCCACGAGGAGGCACCATGCAAGCACGTCATTTTCTGATTGCGACCGCGGCGGCGCTGGCAATGCTCGCCCAGACCGGGTGTTCGGTCATGCGCGACCAGCAGAGCGTAGGTTCGTACGTCGACGACACCGGCGTGACAACGCGGGTCAAGGCCAGGTTCGCCGAAGACCCCGCGGTCAGCGCGATGGCGCTCAACGTCGAAACCATGAAGGGCGTCGTACAGCTCTCCGGATTCGCGAAGAGCGCCGAAGAAAAGGCGCGAGCCGAGCGACTGGCGCGCGACACTTCGGGCGTCAAGTCGGTGCGCAACGACATCGTCGTTCGCAACTGACGGCTGCGCGTTTTGCCGCGACAGTAGCGACGGGCCGGGGCATCGCCGCCCGGCCCGTTGCCGCGAGTCCGGCGCCGCCCGGAGAGAACCGGGTCGTACGATAATGCGGCCCACCACCCGCGGGGCATGTGCCCCGCCACGCATGTCCGCCGCACCGCCATGACCGCAGCGTCCTCCGTCAGGACCTTCATCGTCGAAGACAGCCCGCTGATCCTCGATCGCCTGACCGCGGCACTCGAAGAGCTCGCACCGGTTCAGGTGGTGGGCACGGCGTCGGACGAGAGCGACGCAATCGGGTGGCTCGCGCAGCCCGATCACGCGGCCGACCTGATCATCGTCGACATCTTCCTGAAGTCGGGCACCGGCGTCGGCGTCCTGCGCACGCTCGCCCGCCTTGCAGTGCCGGGAAAGCGCGTCGTGCTGACCAACTACGCCACCCCCGCGATGCGGCGCATCTGCCTGGAGCTGGGCGCCGACCGGATATTCGACAAGTCAAGCGAGCTCGAGGATCTCGTGGCCTACTGCGAAGATCTGCATCGAAGCGGTGACGCCGCCGAAGCTTCCGGCAACGGCGGCTGACAGCCGACCGGCTGCCCGCACCCGGCAGCCTCGGGGCGGCGGCACACGACGGGGAGAGGTCCCATGGATGTCCGTTCGCTGAGTCGCCTGCGGCGCAGCCCTTTCGCGGCGCCGCTGGCAGTTGTGGTCGCGCTGGTGGTCGTGGTGGTGAACGAAGTCGGCTACGGTGCGGCCAGCGGCGCCCTCGGCGCGATGAGCGACCGCATCGAAGCGCGCATCGAACTTCAGCGGCTGCTCGGCACTCTGGTGGATGCCGAGAGCGGACAACGCGCATACCTGCTCACCGAGCGCGAGTCCCACCTGGAACCGTACAACGCCGCGGCGCAATCGATCGAGGCGTCGCTGCAGCGGCTGCACGCGTTCTTCGACGCGGATTTCAAGAGCCAATCGGCGATGCAGGCGGTCGATGCCATGGCACGGCAGCGGATGTCCGAGCTTGCGGGCGCGCTGCAGATGCATCGCAACGGACAGCACGAGCAGTGGCGCAAGCTGCTGATGTCCGACAACCGGCGTGAAACGATGGACGACCTGCGCCGCCAGATGGAGTTCCTCGTCGAGCTGGAGAGCCAGCGCATCGCGGCCAACCGGGCGGCGCTGGGGGACAGGATCCAGTTCAACCGCATCGCCGTCGACGTCATGGCCGCACTGGCGCTGCTCGCACTGGTGCTCTTCCTGCGCAAGACCAGGGCGCTGGACCGAGCGCAGGTCGAGCACGCGCACGCGCTGCAGGCCGAACGGGATCATCTCGAAACCGAAGTGATCCGGCGCACCGCCGAGCTCACCGAACTCGCCGACCATCTTCAGACCGCGCGCGAGGACGAACGCAGCCGAATCGCGCGCGAGCTCCACGACGAGCTGGGTGCACTGCTCACGGCCGCCAAGCTGGATGCGGCGCGGCTGAAGCGAAGCCTCGGCACGATGACGCCGGCAGTGGCAGAGCGGCTACAGCACCTCACGGCCACGGTCGACAACGGCATCGCGATGAAGCGACGCATCATCGAGGACCTGCGGCCATCGTCGCTGAGCAACCTCGGACTGCTTCCGGCACTCGAGATCCAGGCCGGCGAGTTCGCGCAGCGCGCGGAACTCGAGGTTCATACGGACTTCGAACCGGTGACGCTGTCCGACCATGCGCAGATCACGGTCTACCGGCTGATCCAGGAATCACTCACGAACATCGCGAAGTACGCGCGCGCCAGCGAAGTGCATCTCGCGGTGAAGCCCGAACGCGGCGGCGTGAGCGTCAGCGTGCGCGACAATGGCCGGGGCTTCGACCCGCGCGCGATCAAGCCCAACGCCCACGGGCTGCTGGGCATGCGTTACCGTGTCGAGGCCGTGGGCGGCAGGCTGCAGGTGACTTCGTCACCCGGCGCCGGCACGCGCGTCGAGGCGTGGTTGCCTCAGGCAGCGCGTTTGCGCCAGCGATAAACCCGCATTGGCGGAATGTTCAACAGCTCGGGCGACACCTCGGGTTCGCCGAGGATCGGACGCGCCCGGTCGGCCACCGCACCGCGGAACTGGTAGGCGACGAAACACCCGCCCGGTGCCAGCACGTCGCGGATCGCCTCGATGATGCGCCGGCCGACGTCCTCCGGCATGGTCGAGAACGGAATCCCCGAAAGGATTGCCTTGGGCGGACGCAACCGATGCGCAGCAATCAGGTCGGCCAGGTTCTCGGCGCTGCCCTGATGCACGATCAATCGCCGGTCCTCGATGGTGCGCACGTGGTCGGCGAATGCCGGATCCAGCTCGATCGCCAGCAGCGTAGCCGCCTCCGGCATCGCTGCGAGGATCGCGCGCGTGGTGCCACCGGTGCCAGGACCCAGCTCGATGACGGAATCGGCCTGCGCCACCTCGGCCATCCGGACCATCTTGCGCTCGAGAAAACGTGAACTCGGAATGACCGACCCCACTCCCTTGGGTTCCCGCAGGAATCCCTTCAGGAAGGCAAGCCGGTCGTCGTGCTGCGGCCGCAGCGCCTCGAAACGAAACATCGCGCGATTTCCCCCGGAACGACTTTCTCTTTCTGGCCGATTCGCCGTACCAGGGGGAGGCGTCATGCGCTTGCCCCGGATGCCGTGCGACGTTCGACGCCTTGTGGCGTCGCAATGATAACCATGTCTGCCCCCGACCTGGCAAACAGGCCCACCGTGACCACGCCGGGCCACTGGTTCAGCTCCGATTCCAGATGCACCGGATCGTCGATCTCCAGCCCGGCGACGTCGAGGATCAGGTTGCCGTTGTCGGTGACGAAGCCCTCGCGCAGCACGGGCCGCCCTCCCAGGCGGCGCAACCGGCCGGCCACCAGTTCGCTGGCCATCGGGATCACTTCGACCGGCAGCGGAAAGCCTCCCAGCCGCGTCACGCACTTCGACGCATCGACGATGCACACGAAACGTCCGCAAGCCGCGGCAACGATCTTCTCGCGCGTGAGCGCGCCACCGCCGCCCTTGATCATCCTCAGCTGGCCATCGATCTCGTCGGCACCGTCTACGTACACCGGGATGCCGCGCTGCTGGGCCAGCACGCGGTTGAGCTCGAGCACCTCGATGCCGACCGAGCGAAGCCGATCGCTGCTGCGTTCGGAACTCGACACCGCACCGGCGACGCGTTCGCGCCGGGCACCCAGTGCGTCGATGAACAGATCGACCGTCGAACCGCTGCCGACACCGACGATCGCACCGTCGACCAGTTCGTCGAGTGCGGCGTGCGCGGCTGCCCGCTTCAGTTCGTTGCGATCCATTGTGGAAGTTTACCTGCACTGGCGTCGGCAGGCCGGCTCGGCGCGCGCGGCCAGGCAGCAACCTGATCCGGCGCGGCCAGCGCGTGCATGACGGCCTCGTTACTCTGTTGCAGCGACAGCACAAAGTCGTCGAGCCGCTCGCCAAACGCCGCGCGACGACGGCCGGCGCTGCGGGCAAGTCCGCACGAAGTACGCTACAATCCGCTTCCTCCGGGGCGTAGCTCAGCCTGGTAGAGTGCTTGCTTTGGGAGCAAGAT
>CAZBTE010000086.1:0-8304 GCA_964494665.1 uncultured Limnobacter sp. | reverse complement strand
GGCCCGCGCGTGCTCGAGCACATGGTCGACACGGTGCTCTACTTCGAGGGCGACACGCACTCGTCGCACCGGCTGGTGCGCGCGTTCAAGAACCGCTTCGGTGCGGTCAACGAACTGGGCGTGTTCGCGATGACCGATCGCGGCCTGCGCGGCGTGGCAAACCCGTCGGCGCTGTTCCTGTCGCAGCACACAGGTGCCGTGCCCGGCTCGTGCGTGCTGGTGACGCAGGAGGGTTCGCGTCCGCTGCTGGTGGAGATCCAGGCGCTGGTCGACACCGCGCACGTGCCCAATCCGCGCCGCCTCTCGGTCGGCCTGGAGCAAAACCGGCTGGCGATGCTGCTGGCGGTGCTGCACCGGCATGCGGGAATCGCCTGCTACGACCAGGACGTCTTCATCAACGCGGTGGGCGGCGTGCGCATCGGCGAGCCGGCTGCCGACCTCGCGGTGCTGCTGGCGATCGTCTCGTCGTTGAAGGACCGCGCGCTGCCGCGTGGCCTTGCGGTGTTCGGCGAAGTCGGCCTGGCCGGCGAGATCCGGCCCGCACCGCGCGGCCAGGAGCGGCTGCGCGAGGCCGGCAAGCTGGGGTTCTCGCGCCTGCTCATCCCGCGCGCCAACGCGCCGAAGCGCGCGAGCGAGGGCGTGCAGACGATCGCGCTCGATCGCATCGACCAGGCGCTGGAAGCAGCCTGGGGATAGCCTCTCCGGCGCGCGCGGGCCAACGGCGGACCGAAGCGGCGTTGTCGCCAGCGGCTGACGGACCTGCTGGCGACAGTCAGCCTGTGATTGGCGCTCGCGCGATGTCCTGCCGCTGCAGCGCCAGCTCGGCGGCGAGGCGGCCGCTTCGCACGGCCCCTTCGAGCGTTGCGGGGTAGTCGGGCCACGCGTAATCGCCGGCCAGCCACAGGCCCGGCAGGTCGGCGGCGAAGGCGTCGCACTCGATGCGCGGCCGATCAGGCGTGCAGCGGAACGTCGCACGCTTCTCGGTCACGGTGCGCATCGCGGCCGGCAGCGGCACGCCCAGCTGCGCCGCGACCTGCCGGCCGATGCCCGCGGCGACATCGGCCACTGGCGTCTCGCTCAGGCGCGCGCGTGCGCTGATCACGACCGCGGCGATCCGCTGCGTGCCGTATCGGCCGCGGTCGAACAGCCATTGCCCGTGCTCGCCGCGCGCCGCGGATTCGCGCAGCATGATCCAGCGCGGCAGCGCCGGCACTCGCGGCGCGGGCCAGGCCAGATAGACGGTAGTGATGGCGTCGTAGGCGAACTCGTCGAGGCGCGCCACGCGCGAGCCGGGCCGGGCCGCGTCCGGGAACATCGGCGCGAGCAGGCGTGCGGCGACATGGGGCGGAACCGCCAGCACCAGCTGCGCGGCATCGATTGCCGGTTCGCCGCGCCCCACGTGCAATCGCCAGCCGCCCGCGAGCGGCGCGATCGCGCGCGCGGTCGTGCCCCAGCGCAACCGGGCGCCGCGGGCGCGCAGCCACTGTTCGGCCGGGGCGGCGATCAGCGCGCCCAGCGTCGTGCGCGGCAGCACGAAATCCGATGCCTCGCGCGTTGCGCCGAGCGTGTCGCGCAGCACTGCCGCGAACGCCCCCGCGCAGGCCTGCTCCGGCACCGTGTTCAGCGCTGCCATGCACAGAGGCGACCACAGGCGCTCGCCGAGTGCGCCGGGCTGGTGCAGGCGCGCCAGCAGTTGCGCGACCGTTTCACCTTGCGCCGCACGCCAGCCGTCGCGTCGCAGCCCGGTCATCAGGCGCAGCATCGCGACCCGCTCGGCGTGCGCCAGGCCGCGCGCGCGCAGCAGCCCGACGGCCAGGTGCAGCGGCGCGGGCAAGCGCGCGGCACGAAGGTCCAGGCCCGCAGTGTCGCGCAGCGCGAGCGCGAAACGATCGACGGGCAGCGCGCCGTCGTGCAGCAGTCGAGCGAGTGCCAGGCTCTCTCGATAGGCGCCCACCAGCAGGTGCTGTCCTGCGTCCAGCGTCACCGCTCCGCAACCGAAGTCCAGTTGCGCTTCGCGGGCGCGGCCGCCAGGCGCCGGCGCGGCGTCGAGGACGAGTACGCGCCGGCCGACCTGCGCCAGGCGCACCGACGCCGACAGGCCGGCCCAGCCGGCGCCGACCACGGCGACGTCGGTTACTGCGTCCGCGTCGCCCACGTGGTCCACCTGGCCCACGTCGCCGCGCGCGGCTGCGCTCCCCGCCACCGGCACCGCGTCAGACCGCGGGCGGCTTGCCGCGCACCCAGGTACGCCAGGCAAGCCAGAACTTGCGCAACGGCGTGAGCGAAGTGCGGTGCGTCAGCACGCGAAAGCCGTCGCGCTCGATCTCGTCGAGCAGGCGCGCGTAGATCGCGGCCATCGCCAGGCCGGGTCGTTGCGCGCGGCGTTCGTCGGGCTCGAGCAGCGCAAACGCCTGCCGGTACTGCTCGCGCGCGCGCTGGGCCTGGAAGCGCATCAGCGAGACGAAGCGTTCGCTCGGGCGTACCGCGAGCACTTCGTGCACCGGCACGTCGAAACGTTGCAGCTCGTCGATCGGCAGGTACACGCGGCCCTTGCGCGCGTCTTCGCCGACGTCGCGAATGATGTTGGTCAGCTGGAACGCCAGGCCGAGCCGCTCGGCGTATTCCAGCGTGGAAGGGCGCTGCGCGCCGAAGATGCCGGCCGCCAGCGTGCCCACCA
Source organism: uncultured Limnobacter sp. (assembly GCA_964494665.1). Classification (GTDB taxonomy): domain Bacteria; phylum Pseudomonadota; class Gammaproteobacteria; order Burkholderiales; family Burkholderiaceae_E; genus Zeimonas. Next base: position 5,627 of record CAZBTE010000086.1, on the reverse strand, counting down.
CGCCGGCGACGCGATGGCAGTACAGGCGCAGGCCCTCGAAATCGAGGTAGCGATCCTGGTCGAGGTCCATCTGCATGCCGTCGATGATCTCGACCAGCTGCGCGCGGCCGATGTTGCACGATTGCAGGTGCGGCGCCAGCGCGCGCGTGACCGGGTGCTGCGGTTCGCCCGCGAACAGCCGGTCGATTTCCTGCCGCCACCAGTCCAGGCGCGCGCGCGCAACCTGCGCATCGTTCGTTTCGTCGACGGTGTCGTCGGCCTCGCGACAGAACGCGTACAGCGCGGTGATCGCGCGCCGCTGCGGCGGTGGCAGGAACAGGAAGCTGTAGTAGAAGCTCGAGCCGCTGCTGGCGGCCTTGTGCTGGCAGTATTCGTCCGGGCTCATGCGGCGCTTCGCCACCACAGCCGCGCCAGTGCCGGCGCATCGCGCCAGCCCAGCGCGGGCCGGCGCGCGATCGGATCGTGGCCACCTGCGTGCAATTGCTCGGCGATGCGCAGGCCGCCGGCGACGATCGCACGCAGCTCGAGCGACAGTCGCCACGGCACCTGTCGCCCGAGCGTGGCGCCCGCTTCCAGCAGGCCGCGCGCGCGCGCGGCCTGGGCCCCGATGAAGCGGGCCAGCCGCTCGTCGGTGCGTCCGGCGGCCATCGCGCGAGCGATGCCGGTCTCGTCCAGTCCGGCAGCGTGCAGCTCGTCCTGCGGCAGGTACAGCCGGTCACGACGCCAGTCGATGGCGAGATCCTGCAGGAAGTTCAGTACCTGCAGCGCGGTGCAGATGGCGTCGGAGCCGGGGCGGGTCGTCGCGTTCCATGCGCCGAACAGGCGCAGCATCAGTTCGCCCACCGGATTGGCCGAACGGCTGCAGTAATCGAGCACGCTCTCCCACGTCGCGTGGCGCACCGTCCCGACATCCTGGGCGAACGCCGACAACAGCGCGCGCAGCGGCGCCACCGGCAGGTCGTGCGCCGCCAGGTGCGGGCGCAGCTGTGCCACCACCGGCGGATCTGCGGCTTGCCCGCGCAGCGCGCGATCGAGCTCGTCCAGCGCGGCCAGCCGCTGCGCCGGCGTCGCGTCGCCTTCGTCGGCGAGGTCGTCGGCGTGGCGCGCGAAGCGGTAGATCGCCAGCACCGGCGGGCGCAGGCGCGCCGGCAGCAGCAGCGATCCGACCGGAAAGTTCTCGTAGTGATCGACCGGTGCCATCGACATGGCCGCGATTGTAGGCGCGCGTGCATTTGACGCGATGGCGCGCTGTGCGTAAATTACTGACCCACGCGTCATTTACAAGAAGCGTTCTCGATGCACGTTCGCCCGCCCTTGTCGGGGTTGCTGCTGTCGCTGGTCATCGCGCTGGTCGGCTGCGACCAGCGCGTCACGGTGCAGCACGAGCCCGCGGCGCGGCCGGTGCGCAGCATTACCGTCGCGGCACAACCTTCCAGCCAGACGTTGTCGCTTCCGGCCACCGTGCGCCCGCGCGTGGAGACCCGCTATGGGTTCCGCATCGGCGGCAAGATTGCGACGCGCGCGGTGTCGGTCGGCGATACGGTCGCTCCGGGGCAGGTGCTCGCGCGGCTCGATCCGCAGGACATCGGACCAGCGATCGCCGCCGCCCGTTCGCAACTCGACGCCGCGCACACCGAGCTCGAACTCGCCCGGCTCGAGCTCGAGCGGCTGCGCGAGTTGCGTCAGCGCAACTACGTGAGCCAGGCCCAGGTCGACCGGCAGCAGGCCGCCACCGACGCCGCACAGGCGCGGCGTCGCAATGCGCAGGCCCAGCTCGCACAGGCGTCGAACAACGAGGCCTTCCAGGTGCTGCGTGCAGACGCCGCCGGCGTCGTCACCGCGGTCGACGCCGAGGCCGGGCAGGTAGTGGCGTCGGGCCAGTCGGTGGTTCGGGTGGCGCGCGGCGGCGAGTACGAGCTCGAGCTCGACGTGCCGGAACGCGACCTGGCCCGCGCCCGAGCCACGCAACAATGGCAGGTCGTCGTGCCGGCGCTCGGGCCGCAGCCGCGCAGTGCGCTGCTGCGCGAGGTTTCGCCGGTCTCCGATCCGGCGTCGCGCACGTTCCGTGTGCGCCTGACGCTGCAGGGCGAACCCGCCGGCGTGGCGCTGGGCATGACCGCCGTGGCCAGCGCGCAGCACGAAGCCGAGGCCGCCTTCGTGCTGCCCCTGTCGGCGCTGTATTCGCGCGACGGCCAGCCGCATGTCTGGCGCATCGACGCCGACGACACGGTGCACCCGGTGCAGGTGGTCACCGGCGGGTTCCTCGACGACGCGGTACGCATCACGGCGGGCCTGTCGCAGGGCGACCGCATCGTGACCGCCGGGGCCAACCTGCTTGCGGTGGGCCAGAAAGTGCGCGTGCTGACGGCACAGGGCGCCGGAGAGGCACGGTGACGCCTGCGCCGCGCCCGCCTGCGGCGCCGGCTTCGCGCTTCAACCTGTCGGCGGCGGCGCTGCGCTACCCGCAGCTCACGCTGTTCTTCGTGCTGGTGGTGGCGGTGGCCGGAACGCTCGGCTACCTGCAGCTGGGCCAGCGCGAGGATCCCGAGTTCACGTTTCGCGCGATGGTGGTGCGCACCCTGTGGCCGGGCGCCACCACCGAGCAGGTCGACGAGGCCATTACCGACCGCATCGAGCGCAAGCTGCAGGAGATCCCGTACTTCAAGTGGACGCGCAGCCACTCCAAGCCGGGCGAGTCGCTGATCGTGCTCGAGCTCGAGGACACCGCGCCGCCGCACGAAGTGCCGCAGCTGTGGTACCAGGTGCGCAAGAAGATCGACGACATCCGCGCGACGCTGCCGCCAGAGGCGATCGGCCCGTTCTTCAATGACGAGTTCGGCGACGTGTTCGGCACCATCTACGCGTTCACCGGCGATGGCTTCTCGATGGAGGAGCTGCGCCAGATGGTCGAAGGCGTGCGCCAGGAGCTGCTGAACGTGCCCGACGTGCAGAAGATCGAGCTGTTCGGCGTGCAGGAGCAGCGCATCTACGTCGAGATCTCTTCTCAGGCGCTGGCGGCACTGGGCATCGACGCGCAGCGCATCGCCGCCCAGCTGCAGGCGCAGAACGCGGTGGTGCCGGCCGGCGCGGTGCACGGTGCCAGCCGCGCGGTGCCGCTGCGTGTCAGCGGCCAGTTCGACTCGGTGCGCGAAGTGCAGGAACTGCGCCTGGACGTGGGCGGGCGGCTGCTGCGCCTGGGCGACGTGGCACACGTGTTTCGCGGCTACGTCGATCCGCCGGTCTACACGATGCGCTTCGGCGGCCGGCAGGCGATCGGGATGGGCGTGTCGATGGTGTCCGACGGCGACGTGATCGCGCTCGGGCGCAACCTCGAGCAGGCGATGCAACGGCTGCGCGCCGACCTGCCGGTCGGCGTGGAGTTCGAGAAGGTGTCCGACCAGCCGCGCATCGTGCACCAGGCGGTGGGCCTGTTCATGCGCGTGCTCGCCGAGGCGGTGGCCATCGTGCTGCTGGTCAGCTTCCTCAGCCTCGGCCTGCGCGCCGGCGCGGTGGTGGCGCTCACGATCCCGCTGGTGCTGGCCGGCACCTTCGTCGTGATGGCCTGGACCGGCATCGACCTGCACCGGGTCTCGACCGGCGCGCTGGTGATTGCCCTCGGGTTGCTGGTCGACGACGCGATGATCGCCATCGAGATGATGGCGCGCAAGATCGAGGAAGGGTTCGACCGCTTCGCCGCTGCCACCTTCGCGTATACGAGCACCGCCTTCCCGATGCTGACCGGCACGCTGATCACCGCGTCGGGCTTCCTGCCGATCGCCACCGCGAAGTCGGCCACCGGCGAGTACACGTTCAGCATCTTCGCGGTGGTGACGATCGCGCTGCTGGTGTCGTGGGTCGCTGCCGTGGGCGTGACGCCGTTCATCGGCAGTTACCTGCTGCGCGAGCATCCGGGCGAAGGGCACGACGTGTTCGACACGCGCTTCTATCGCCGGCTGCGCGCGACGATCCAGTGGTGCATGCGACGGCGCTGGCTGACGATCGCCGCCACGGTGCTGACCTTCGCGCTCGGCGTGGCCGGCATGGGCATGACCGAGAAGCAGTTCTTCCCGAACTCGAACCGGGCCGAGATCCTGGTCGAGATGTGGCTGCCCGAGGGTTCGAGCTACCGCGCCACCGAGCACGAGGCGAAGCGGCTGGAGGGTTTCCTGGCGTCCGACGACGACATCGCAACCTACGTCGGTTACGTCGGCAACGGCTCGCCGCGCTACTACCTGTCGCTCGACCAGCAGCTGTTTCGCACCAACTTCGCGCAGTTCGTCATCCTGACGCGCGACGTGGCCGGGCGCGAACGTGTGCTGGAACGGCTGCGCGGCACGCTCGAGGACGCTTTCCCGGGCGTGCGCGTGAGGGCCTTCCGCACGCCTCTCGGGCCGCCGGTGTCCTACCCGGTGCAGTTTCGCGTGCACGGCGACGACCACGCACAACTCAAGCACTTCGCCGAGCAGGTGGCCGCGTACGTCCGGGCCGACCCGGCCACGCTCGACACGCACCTGGACTGGGGCGATCGCACGCCGGCGGTGCGCATCGAGGTAGACCAGGACAAGGCGCGCGCGATCGGTTCGAGTTCGGCACAGGTGGCGCGCGCGCTGGGCGGCGCACTGCAGGGCGAAGCGATCGGCCAGTTGCGCGAGGACGACCAGCTGGTCGCCGTCGTGCTGCGCGCGCCGGCGCACGAGCGCGCTTCGCTGGCGAACCTGCGCAACCTGCAGATCGGCACCGCGACCGGCCGCTCGGTGCCGCTGGCGCAGCTCGCGACGATCACCGAGGTGATGGACGAGCCGATCGTGTGGCGGCGCAGCCGTGTGCCCGAGATCACCGTGCGCGCCGACATCGTCGACGGGGTGCAGGCACCCGACGTCGCGCAGCGCATCGACCGGTCGCTCGCGACGCTGCGCTCGGCGCTGCCGCCCGGTTACCGTATCGAGATCGGTGGGCCGTTCGAGGACAACGCCAGGGCCCAGTCGGCAATTGCCGCCGGCATGCCGATGTTGTTCGCGGTGGTGCTCGCGCTGCTGATGATCCAGCTGCGCAGCTTCTCGCTGACCGCGATGGTGCTGCTCACCGCGCCGCTCGGCGTGATCGGCGTCGCAGCCGCGTTGCTGCTGTTCGGCAAGCCGTTCGGCTTCGTGGCGATGCTCGGAACGATCGCGCTGGGCGGAATGATCATGCGCAACACGGTGATCCTGGTCGACCAGATCCGCCAGGACCTCGAGGCCGGACGCACGCACTGGGAAGCGGTGCGCGAATCAGCGGTGCGGCGCTTTCGCCCGATCACGCTGACCGCGGCCGCGGCGGTGCTGGCGATGATCCCGTTGTCGCGCGACGTGTTGTGGGGCCCGATGGCCTTCGCGATCATGGGCGGACTGATCTTCGCCACGGTGCTGACGTTGCTGTTCGTGCCGGCGCTCTACGTGGCCTGGTACCGGATCGCACCACCGACGGCGACGACGTCGCAGGCATAGCCCCGGCGGACCGCCGGACCGTTCGCGGGTGCCGCGCGGCGGCTTCGGTCCGCAGGGCCGCGCGGCCGCTTCGTTTAGAATGGCGCGTTTTCGCGGCCGTGGCGGAATTGGTAGACGCACCAGGTTTAGGTCCTGGCGCTGCAA
>CAZBTE010000085.1:0-8363 GCA_964494665.1 uncultured Limnobacter sp. | reverse complement strand
GGCCACGTGGACCGACAGGACGAACGGGTGCGCCTGATGTTGGCCATGATCGATGTCGATTCCGGCGCGCAGCACTTTGTCGATTCCGCGTCCCGCTTCACCGCGGCCTCGAAGCGCGCGGTGGCCTCGCTATGGTTTTCCGGCGTCAGGCCGCGGAAGACGATTGCGAAACCCTGCATCGCGAGATCGTCGGCGCCCGCCTGATCGGGCGACAGCCGCGCGGCCGCATGGCCGCTGGCAAGGTGCATTCCGATACTGAGGCTGCGCGCCAGCCGGCGCGCAGCCTCCGACAACGAGGCGGCGAGCGCCCCGCGTTCGAAGTCGATCTGATCGATTCGCGGCTGGGGCGGCCTCGCCGCCGTGGCCGGCGCGGCCGGTTCGCTGCTGTGGATGCCGCGCGACGAGGCGCTGGCCCGCCTGGAGGAAGCCGGGCAGCGGCTGCAGGTGCTCGACCAGGACAACTACTACACGTACATGACGCGCTCCTTCCAGGCCTTCCTGCAGGCGGACTGGGACACGAAACTGCAGACGCACCGCGAAATGGTGAAGCGGTTCCCGAGCCATCCGTACACGCACATGGGCCACGCGCTGGCGCTGGCCGCGCTCGGACAGTTCGAGCAGTGCATCGAATCGGCGCGGCTGGCGACACGACTCGGCCCGCGCGACTACAGCGCGGCCGTGTACATCCACATCGCCGCGACGTGCGAGTTCATGCGGGGCGAGTACGCCCAGGCTGCGCAGCTGGCGCGCACCGCCTACGGGATGAACCCGAGACTACCCTCGCCGCCGGTGCTGCTGGCCGCCGCACTCGCGCTCGACGGGCGGCCCGACGAGGCCCGCGCCGCAGTCGCCGAGTACCTGCAGCACACCCCGGGCTATCGGGCCGAGCATCTCGGCCGCTTCCTTCGCGGCCGTGACGCGCGCTACCTCGAGGGGCGCGACCGGGCGATCGCGGCGCTACGCACGGTTGGCATGCCGTAGTAGTGCCGACACAGCACGATCGACCGATCGCCGGGCTCATGGCGCGAGCCACTTTTGCGGCGCGCCAGCCGGGGTGCATCATCGCGGGGTCGACACTTCGCCAATGTGCAGACCGATGGAATGGATCGTCGTCCTGACCGCGATCGTGCTGGGAATTCCGACGATCGCGTGGCTTGCGCAAGACCGCCTGGTGTACTTCCCGCAGCCGGTCGCCTCGACCACCCATCTGTCGCCGCGCACGATCGCGCTCGAAGTGGTCGCTGCCGACGGCGCCAGGCTGCGCGGCTGGATGCGCCCCGCCGCGGCGGTGCCCGCGCCGCTGGTGCTGTACTTCGGCGGCAACGCCGAAGAGGTGTCGTGGACGCTGGCCGACGCGCGCTGGCCGCCGGACTGGAGCGTGGCGGCCATCAACTACCGCGGCTACGGTGCCAGCGAAGGCAAGCCGTCGGAGGTCGCGCTGAGCGGCGATGCGCTGGTGATCCACGACGCGCTCGCCGCGCGACCCGACGTGAACGCAGCCCGCATCGTCGCGTTCGGGCGCAGCCTGGGAACCAGCCTGGCCGGTCGCCCGCACTATCCGTGGCTGCCGGTGTCGTGGCTGCTGCGCCATCGCTACGATGCGATCGCCGATGCGCGCGCGGCACGAGCGCCGCTGCTCACCATCGTGGCGGCCGATGACACGATCATTCCGCCGCGTCGTTCGAAGGCGCTGTTCGACGCATGGGCGGGACCGAAAGCGTGGCTCGCGCTAACCGGACGTCATCATAACGACGTGGGCGACGACCGCGCCGCCTGGGATGCGATCGCCGGATTCCTCGCCGCCCGGGCACGCTCGAGCAGCGCTCCGTAGACGGCCGCAGCGCCCGGCGCGCCGAGGCCGGCATAGAGCTGCGCCGTGGTGCGCGGGCTCGCGTGCCCCAGCAGGTCGCGCACCAGTCCGAGGTCGCCCGGACGCTCATGCAGCACCAGTGCCGCCGCAAGGTGCCTGAACTGCCCTGGCGTGAGGCTCGCGCCGAGCGCGCGGCGCGTGCGCCGGACGATGCCGTCGCGCAGCGCCGCAGGCGTGAGCGGCGTGCCATCGGCACGCGCGAACAGCCAGCCGCGCGGGTTGGGAGCGATGTGGGGGTGCCAGCGATCGAGGTATTCGTCGATGGCCTCGCGCATGCCCGACGCCACCGGATGCACGCGCTGCGGGTCGCGCCCGGCGGCGCCATCGTCCGTCGGCACGATCAGCAGCGGGCCCGCGCGCCCCGACGGCCGGTGCAGCGTATCGTCCAGCCGCAGCGAGACGAGCTGGTGCAGCCGCATCGGTACCGCGAGCAGCAGCTGGATCGCCACCGCGATCTGCATCGTGCGCAGCGCACGCGCGGGCGGCGGCTGGACGCCGCGCTCGTCACCGATGCGCTCGACGCCGGCCTCGTTGCGCGCCTGTGCGATCAACGCATCGGGCAGCGCCAGCAATTCGGCCAGCACCCGCGGGTCGGTGAACTGCGCAATTGCGTGGCGGCTTCGTTCGGGCATTCCAGCCGGCCGGCTGCCCAGCCGGCGCTTGAACTGGCCGAGCTGGTCGAGCTGCGACGCCGGCGCCTTCACCCACTGTCGCGCCACGCCGAACAGCGTCACGGCGAGCCCCTGCACGAAGGCGCCCGGACGGCGATTGCCGCTCGCGTCGGCGTACTCGGCGAGCACGAGCTTGAAGTTGACCGGCTCGACCAGTGTCGCCAGGTTGATCACGCGGCGCGTGTAGCCCAGTCGCCTGGCCAGCGCCGAGGCCGCCAACCGCAAGTGCTCGCGCCGCAACCGCACGGTAGCGTCGGCGAGGCTGCGCGGCGAACCGTCGCGCGCGAGCCGGCCCGAGCGCGCGGCCCACGCAAGGTAGTTCTCCACGTCGCGCTGGAAGCTGGGCGGAAACGCCTCCAGGGCGAACCGCCCGGGGCGCCCCGGGCGTCCGTCGGGCTGTCTCACGGTCAGTCGCGTCGCCGGCCAACCGGCGACGCGCTCGGCCGCCTCGTTCCAGCAGGCTGCCGTCCGGCGCCGGAACGCTTCGGCGCGCGTCTCGCCCTTGGAGGGAACGAGGGCCTGCGCGACCTGATCGATGAAGCGATCGCAGACCTCGGCGGGATCCAGCCCGCTGGCCGACGCTGCGCCCATCAGGTGCGACAGGCCATGACGCAGGCGCGGGTCGGCCAGGCGGTCGCGCAGCACACGCCAGGATGGCGACAACGCCACGCCCCGCGGCACCGGGCGGGCGATGCCCGACCGGGCACGAATCGCGCTGCCCAGACGCGAGCGAACGTTGGCGAGCGTCTTGTCGGACCGCCCGTGCGCGGGCCTGGGCATCCGTGCCAGCAGGCGCTCGATGTCCGGCATCCGGGCCGGTACCGACGACGGCACGCGCCCGAGGATCGCGCAGACGGTGCGGATCGCGCCTTGCCACTCGCGGCGGCGGCGTTCGTCCACCGCCGCGTCGGTTCGCACCCAGGCGGCCAGTTCGCCGAGGCTGCCCGGCGAAGGGTGGCTGGCGTCAGGCGGGTTCGACGAGGATGGCATGCGGAAGAAGGACGGGGCTACTTTGGGAAAACGTCACATTCGTATGTCGAACAATTACGTCTATCCATTTCCCAAGTCAAGGCTTGCGACGGCGCGCACGTGCATCATCCAACGCCAGCAGCGGCATCGGCGTCGGCACCGGACACGATCGTCTTTCGGATCGCCTCGGCCGCCTCGCGCAACCGCGGCACCTGCCCCAGAAGCTCGTCGAGCGTCATGCGCCCCTCGGGAGCCTGTACGGCGATCGCCGCGCAGGCGCGCTGGCGATCGAGCATCACCGGCACCGCGATGCCGTTGAGCCCGCGCAGGTGTTCGGCACGGTTGATGCCGACCCGCCGACGGCGCGTCTCGCGCAATTCCTGCTCGAGCACCTCGCGATCGACGATCGTGTTGTCGGTGTAGCTGCGCATCGAGAGCTGGGTCAGCAGCCGCTCGCGCTGCAGCTTCGGCAGCATGCTCAGCAGCAGCTTGCCGCTGGACGTGGCATGCAGCGGTACGTGCGAGCCCGGCACCAGCATCATCCGAAGCGGCCAGGACGTCTCGACGCGGTCGAGATAGACGACGTCGGTGCCCGCCAGCGCGGTGAGGTTGCAGGTTTCGCCGATCGTGTCGACCAGGCGCTGAAGGATTGCGCGCCGCACCTGCCGCATCGGCCCATTCATCAGCACGTCGATGGCGAAGCGCTCGCAGCGCCCGCCCAGTTGCAGCCGGCGCCCGCCCGGTTCGCGCACCAGCAGCCCCGCCCGCAGCAGCTGGACCACCAGCCGGTGCACGGTCTGCTTGGGCAGCGCGATGGCCTCGACGATCTCGGCCAGCGCGCAGCCGTCCGAAACGGCACCCACGACTTCGAGCACGCGAAAGGCGCGCACTGCCGCGGCATTGGTCTGGTTGCTCTGCATGTGTGCTCCCGTGACTCACGAAGTACGGTAATCGGGACGCCAGAACAATGATTTCGATCATAGGATGATGCAATAGGCCCGTACAACAAGGAGACACCGATGAGCGCACGCAACCGCCCCCACCGTTCCGACCGCCCCGACGCATCGCGCCGCACGCTGCTCGCCGCCGGCGCGGCCCTGTCGTTGCTCCCGCCCTTTGCACGCGCCCAGGAGAAATACCCGTCGCGTCCGATCGAGTTCGTCGTTCCGTGGGGCGCCGGCGGCGGCGCCGACCAGCTGGGCCGGCGCGTCGGCAAGCTGCTCGAACCCGAGCTCGGCGTGTCGATCCCGATCCTCAACATCCCGGGTGCCACCGGCAACACCGGCACCGCGAAGCTGCTCAGCGCCGCCCCCGACGGCCACACGATCTGCATCCTGATCGGCGACACGCTGGCATCGCTGGCCGGCGGCAAGGGACGCTGGAAGCTCGCCGACGTCGCGCCGATCGGAGTGATGATCCGACAGCCGAGCGGCCTGTTCGTGAAGAACGACGCCAAGTGGAAGACCTTCGCCGACCTGCTCGCCGACTCGCGCACGAACGAGTTGAAGGTGGGCGTCACCGGCTTCGGCAGCGTCGACGAGATTCTCATCAACCAGATGAACGCCAAGGGACACAAGTTCCGTGTGGTGCCGTTCGCGGCGCCGGGCGAGCGCTATGCGTCGATCCTGGGCGGCCATGCCGACGTGCTGATCGAGCAGGCGGGCGACGTGCGCACCTTCCTCTCCAGCAACCAGATGCGCCCGGTCGCCTTCTTCGCCGACCAGCCGCAGACCGGCTACACCGACGTGCCGCTGGCGAAGGACTCGGGCTTCGGCATCGTGATCAGCCAGTTCCGCGCAATCGTGGTCCGTGCCGGCACCGATCCGAAGCACATCGCCACGCTCTCGGCGGCGCTCGAGAAGGTCGCGCGCAGCGACGACTTCAAGCAGTACCTGGTCGACGAACTCGCGTTCGCCGACAGCTTCATCCCGGCCGCGCAGGCCGGCGCCTTCCTGCAAGGCGAACTCGACCGGATCGAAGCGAACCTGCCGAAGAAGTCGTGACGACTCCGGAAGGCTGGGGATCGCGATGACCAACCGGATAGCGCGGCTGCTGCCGCACCTGGCCATGCTGGCGATCGCGGTGCTGCTCTACTGGGCAGCACTGCAGATCGACACGCGCGGCTCCGATGGCGGCCGGCGCATCGGGCCCGACTTCTGGCCCAAGCTGGTGATCCTGTTGATGGGTGCGCTGTGCGTGTACGAGATCATCAAGCGGCTGGTGGTCAAGGCCACGTTCACCGCGCGCGGCCTCACCAGTGACCTGGTGCACAACCCGAGCGAAGCCGCACCGCCCGAGCCGGCCGCCGACGCGCCGGCTGCGACGCTGCCGACCCGCGAGCACAACGTGCGCCTGCTGGCCGGCATTGCGGCGATCGGCGGCTTCGCGCTGGGCGTCGACTGGCTCGGGTTCTTCGTGGCCACCGCGCTCTTCCTGTTCGCGTTCATCCTGATCGGCGGCTGGCATCGGCCGCTGCTGGCCGCGGTGATCGGGCTCACCGGAAGCCTGCTGATGATCGTCATCTTCATGCGCATCGCCTACATTTCGCTGCCGCTGGGGGCGGGGCCGTTTCGCGAGCTGTCACTGGCGCTGCTGCGCCTGATCGGCGTGAGCTGAGCGCAACGCATGGACATCCTGCTGAACCTGCTGGGCGGCACCGCCACGGTGCTCTCGCCCGTCAACTTCCTCGTGCTGTTCATCGGCCTCGTGCTGGGCATGCTGGTCGCAGTGCTGCCGGGTCTCACCCTCGTGATGGGCGTCGTGCTGGCGCTGCCGTTCACCTACAAGATGGGCGTGGGGCCGGCGCTCATCCTGCTCACCGCGATGTACGTGTCGGGCACCTACGCCGGGGCGATCACATCGATCCTGTTCCGCATTCCCGGCGAGCCGATGGACGTGCCGCTGCTGTGGGACGGCTACGAGATGACGCGCAAGGGCCAGGCGGCCAAGGCGCTGGGGTGGTCGCTCGCGGCGGCGTTCATCGGCGGGATCGCCTCGGCGATCATGATGGTCGCAATGGCCGAGCCGGTGGCGCGCATCGCGCTGAGCTTTTCGTCGCCCGAGTTCTTCGCGATCGTGTTCTTCGGACTGATCAGCGTGGTGGCGCTGTCGGGCGACTCGGTGGTCAACTCGCTGATCAGCCTGTGCATGGGGCTGCTCATCGCCACCGTGGGCGTGGACGCGATCTACGGCGCCGAGCGCTTCGCCTTTGGCCACGCGTTCCTGCTCGACGGCATCGAGTTCCTGCTGGTGATGGTGGGCGCCTACGGCATCGGCGAAGTGCTCACGCGCCTTCAGACGGGTTTCGCCGGCGCGACGGCGCAAGGCGACGGCGGGCAGTCGAGCTATCGCACCGCATTGCCGCGCCTGGCCGAGATCCTGCGCGTGAAGTACGCGCTGATTCGCGGCACGCTCGCCGGCGTGATGGTGGGCATCGTGCCGGGCGCGGGCGCCACGGTGTCGGCGTTCGTGGCCTACGGCATCGAGAGCCAGTACGGCAAGAACGGCAAGCAGCTCGGCACCGGTGCCCCCGAAGGCATCGTGGCGGCGAAAACGGCCGCCACCGCGTCGGTGGGCGGCGCGCTGGTGCCGCTGCTGACGATGGGCATCCCCGGCAGCGGCGCCACCGCGATCATCCTGGCAGCTTTCCTGCTGCACGGCATCCAGCCGGGCCCGCAGGTGTTCGTGAGCAGCACCGCGCTGGTCTACACGCTGTTCGCCGCGGTGTTCCTGTCGGTGATCGGCATGTGCGTGCTGGGTTATTTCGCGATCCGGCCGTTGTGCAAGGTGCTCGACGCGCCCGAATCGATCGTCTCGGCGTTCGTCGTGGTGTTCTGCTTCGTCGGCGCGTTCGCCGCGCGCAACAACCTCTCGGACCTGTACGTGATCGCCGCGTTCGGGTTGATCGGTTTCCTGTTCGAGCGGTTCCGCTTTCCGATCGCACCACTGGTGCTGGGCACCATCCTGGGGCCGCTGGCCGAGACCAACTTCATGACCACGATGGTGAGCTTCGACAACGACTGGACGATCCTGTTCCGCCGGCCGATCAGCGCACCGATCATGGTCCTGGCCATCATCGGCCTTCTCTGGCCGATCCTGCGCGCAGCGTATGTGCGCGTGCGCTCGGGGCCTTCGCAACAGACGCCGCGCGACGAGCCCGCGCGCGCAAGGTAGGGCAGCAATGAACGACGAGCACGAATCACTCGACGAAGTGCGCCGCGTGGTGCGCCGCGCGCGCGTGGCTCAGCGGGCCGCCGACGGATGGAGCCAGGCGCGCGTGGACGAGGTGGTGGCCGCCGCCGCCTGGGCGATCCTCGAACCGGGCCGCAACCGCGAGCTCGCCGAACTGGCCGTAGCCACCACCGGCGTGGGCAACGTCGAGGACAAGATCCGCAAGAACCATCGCAAGACGCTGGGACTGCTGCGCGACCTGCACGGCGCGAAGACCGTCGACGTGATCGCCGAGCACCCCGCGCTGGGACTGGTCGAGATCGCACGACCGGTGGGGGTGGTGGCGGCGATCACGCCGTCCACCAATCCGGCGGCCACGCCCGCCAACAAGATCCTGAATGCGCTGAAGGCGCGCAACGCGATCGTCGTGGCGCCGAGCCCCAAGGGGCGTTCCACCTGCGCGAAGCTGCTGGAGTTCATCCACGCCCAGTTCGACCGCATCGACGCCCCGCGCGACCTGGTGCAGATGCTGCCGGGCGCGATCACTAAGGCGGCCACCGCAGCGCTGATGCGCGAGGCCGACCTGGTGGTGGCCACCGGCTCGCAGAGCAACGTGCGCGCCGCCTACACGAGCGGCACGCCGGCCTTCGGCGTGGGCGCCGGCAACGTCGCTGCGATCGTCG
>CAZBTE010000084.1:0-8401 GCA_964494665.1 uncultured Limnobacter sp. | reverse complement strand
CGAGCTTCGCTCCGGTCGACGCGTGGTGGCTGCAACTGGCCGCGCTGGCCGTGCTGGCTGCGTTGGTGATGCAGCGCGCCGCATCGGATGCCGCACCCGACGGGCTTCTGCGCGCGGCGGGTCCGGGGCTGGCATTCGGCCTCGGATGGTTCGTCACCGGCCTGGCATGGCTGTACATCAGCATGCATCGCTACGGCGGCATGCCGGCGCCCGTCGCTGCGCTGGCGGTGCTGCTGTTCGCCGGGTACCTGGCCGTGTTCGTGGCGTCGGTCACGGCGCTCGCGCAGCGTGCCGCCGCCGCGATGCTGCGCGGGCGCCGACCGCTTTCACCGCTGGTCGTGATCGCCACCGGCGCACTGTTCGCCGGCACGTGGGGGCTGGCCGAGATCGCGCGCGGTTACCTGTTCACCGGCTTTCCGTGGCTCGCGATCGGCTACGCGCACATCGACGGCCCGCTCGCGGCACTGGCGCCGCTGGTGGGTGTCTACGGCATCTCCGCGCTGGCCGCACTGTCGGCGTTCGGGCTGGGTGGTGCGTGGGTCGCGCGCGGCTCGGCGCCGGCACTGCTGACGGCGCTCGTGCTCGCGCTCGCCCCCCTGGCCGGAGGATGGGCGGTGCGCAGTCTCGAATGGTCGAATCCGGCCGGCCGCACGATCGCCGTGCGCCTGGTCCAGGGCAACGTGCCGCAGGAACTGAAATTCGATCCGGCGCGCAGCCTGTCGGCAATGCAGGCATACGTCGCCGAGGTGCTGCGCGCCGGGTCCGATCTGACGGTGCTGCCCGAGACGGCGTGGACGATACCTTGGTCGGCCACGCCGGTGCCCCTGCGCGACACGGTGCTCGCGCACCTGGCGCGCAACGACGGCGTGCTGGCGATCGGCATGCCGCTGCCGCAGCAGGCCGATGCGCCGCACGGTTCGGCAGCGCGCATCACCAACAGCGTCGCGGTGATCGATGGCCGTGGCGTGATCGTCTCGCGATACGACAAGCGCCACCTGGTGCCGTTCGGGGAGTTCATTCCGCGCGGCTTCGGCTGGTTCGTCGCGATGATGCAGATTCCGCTCGGAGAGTTCGGCCGCGGCGCGCGCGAGCAGCCGTCGCTCGTCATCGACGGCCAGCGCGTGGCGTTCAACATCTGCTACGAAGACCTGTTCGGCGAAGAGCTCGCAGTGCAGGTGCGCGGCGGCGCGACGATCCTCGTCAACCTCAGCAACATCGCGTGGTTCGGCGCATCGCACGCGTTGCCGCAACACCTGCAGATCGCGCGCATGCGCGCCCGCGAGCTCGCGCGCCCGATGCTGCGCTCGACGAACACCGGCGTGACCGCCGCGATCGATGCACGCGGCCGTGTGATCGACGCACTGCCTACACAGGCCAGCGGCGTGCTCGCCGTGTCGCTGCGAGGCAGCGAAGGGCTCACGCCGTACGCGCGCCACGGCAATGCGTTGCCTCTGGCGCTGAGCCTCGCACTTGCGCTGGCCGGTGCGCTCGCCGGGCTCGCGATGCGCAATCGGGACTTTCGAACCCGCTAGAATGGCGGCTTTTCCCGCCCTCGTTGCCCGATGCTCAGCTTTCAGCAAGTGATCCTGCGGCTGCAGGCCTACTGGGACGGCCAGGGATGCGCGCTGCTGCAGCCGTACGACATGGAGGTCGGCGCCGGCACGTTTCACACGGCCACCTTCCTGCGCGCGATCGGGCCCGAGCCATGGCGCGCGGCCTACGTGCAGCCTTCGCGCCGCCCGAAGGACGGCCGCTACGGCGACAACCCCAATCGCCTGCAGCACTACTACCAGTACCAGGTGGTGCTCAAGCCGTCGCCGCCCGACATTCTCGAACTCTATCTCGGGTCGCTGCGCGCGCTGGGCATCGACACCTCGGTCAACGACGTACGCTTCGTCGAGGACGACTGGGAATCGCCCACGCTCGGCGCCTGGGGACTGGGCTGGGAAGTCTGGCTGAACGGCATGGAGGTCACGCAGTTCACGTATTTCCAGGAAGTGGGCTCTCTGCGCTGCCAGCCGATCACCGGCGAGATCACCTACGGCCTGGAGCGGCTTGCGATGTACCTGCAGGGCGTCGAGAGCGTATTCGACCTGGTCTGGACCGACGGCATCAGCTATCGCGACGTGTTCCACCAGAACGAGGTCGAGCAGTCGACCTACAACTTCGAGCAGGCCGACACCGCGATGCTGTCCCGGCACTTCGACGACCACGAGCGTGAAGCACGGCGCCTGATCGCAGCGGGCCTTGCGCTGCCCGCCTACGAGATGGTGATGAAGTGCTCGCACGGCTTCAACCTGCTCGACGCGCGCGGCGCGATCTCGGTGACCGAGCGCGCCGCCTACATCGCGCGCGTGCGCAACCTCGCGCGTGCGGTCGCGCAGGCGTATCACGACGCGCGCGAACGCCTGGATTTCCCGATGCTGAAGGCGCTGCCCGATGCCGCCTGAGCACGGCACGCCGGATCCCGGGTCGCAGGGTGCGCGCGCGCCCCTGCTGCTGGAACTGCTCACCGAGGAGCTTCCGCCGAAGGCGCTCGAGCGGCTCGGCGAATCGTTCTGCGCCGGCGTCGCCGAAGGCCTGCGCAGCCGCGGCCTGGCCGGCGCCGACGCACGGGTCGAAGGATTTGCCACGCCGCGCCGGCTGGCGGTGCGCGTGGCCGACGTGGCGACGCAGGCCGCCGATCGCGAGGTCGAGGTCAAGGGTCCGTCGGTGAAGGTCGGCATCGGCGCCGACGGTGCCCCCACGCAGGCGCTGCTGAAGTGGGCCGAGAAGCAGGGCGTCTCCACCGGCTCCCTGGTTCGCGCCAGCGACGGCAAGCAGGAGTGCTTCTGGTATCGCAGCACGGTGCGCGGGGAATCGCTCGACGCCACGCTCGAGGCGGTGATCGAGCAGGCGCTGGCGAAGCTGCCGATACCGCGCCTGATGCAGTACCAGCTCGCCGACGGACGCACCACGGTCAGCTTCGTGCGCCCGGCGCACGGGCTGGTCGCGCTGCACGGCGAGCGCATCGTGCCGGCGACCGTGCTGGGCCTGCAATCGGGCCGCGCCACGCAGGGCCACCGCTTCCAGTCCGAGGGCCCGATCGAGATCGCGCGTGCCGCCGACTACGAAGGCACGCTCGCGGCGCGCGGGCGCGTACTCGCAGCGTTCGGTGCGCGGCGTTCGCGCATCGAGGCGATGCTGCGTGAGCGCGCCGCCGCGCTGGGCGCTTCGCTGGGCGACGAGGCGCAGGTCGCGACGCTGCTCGACGAAGTCACGGCGCTGGTCGAATGGCCGGCGGTCTACGTGGGCGAATTCGAAGGCGAGTTCCTGCAGGTGCCGCAGGAATGCCTGATCCTCACGATGCGCACGAACCAGAAGTACTTCCCGCTGTTCGAGCCCGGCGGCCGGCTGCTCCCCAAGTTCCTGATCGTCTCCAACATGGAAGTCGACGACGCGCACTTCATCGTCGACGGCAACCAGCGCGTGGTGCGCCCGCGCCTGGCCGACGCACGCTTCTTCTTCGAGCAGGACAGGAAGACCCGGCTCGCCGATCGCGTTCCGCAACTGGCCTCGGTGGTCTATCACGCGAAGCTCGGCACGCAGGGCGAACGCGTCGAGCGGGTGCGCGCGATCGCGCGCGATATCGCCAACCTGATGCACGCCGACGCGGCGCTCGCCGATCGCGCCGCGCTGCTGGCCAAGACCGACCTGCTCACCGGCATGGTCGGCGAGTTCCCCGAACTGCAGGGCGTGATGGGCGCCTACTACGCGCGCCACGACGGCGAGCCCGAGGCAGTCGCCCGCGCGATCGCCGAACACTACCAGCCGCGCTTCGCCGGCGACGCGCTACCCGCCAGCCAGACCGGCACGGTGCTGGCGCTGGCCGACAAGCTCGAGACGCTGGCCGGCCTGTTCGGAATCGGCCAGCAACCCACCGGCGACAAGGACCCGTTCGCGCTGCGTCGCCACGCGCTCGGCGTGATCCGCATGCTGGTCGAGCACCGGCTCGAGCTGCCGCTGAACGCGCTGGTCGACGCGGCGTTTCGCGCCTTCGGCGAGCGCGTCGCGCATGCGCACGCCGCGCTCGAGACCTTCTTCCACGAGCGGATGGCCGGTTACCTGCGCGAACGCGGCTTCGCCGCCCAGGAGATCGCGGCGGTGCTCGACCAGCGTCCCGCGCTGCTCGCGCTGGTGCCCGCGCAGCTCGACGCGGTGCGCGAGTTCGCCGCCCTTCCCGAGGCCGAGGCGCTGGCCATTGCGAACAAGCGCATCGTCAACATCCTGCGCAAGGCCGGCGAAGGCATCGGCGGCGCGGTCGACCGCACGCTGCTGCGCGAGCCTGCCGAGCGGGCGCTGGCCGAGCGCATCGCCGAGCTCGAGCCGCAGGTCGAAGCGCGGCTCGCCGTCGCCGACTTCACCGGCGCGATGACGCTGATGGCGCGCGCGCGCGAGCCAGTCGACCGCTTCTTCGACGACGTGATGGTGATGGTCGACGACGAGGAGGTTCGCGTGAACCGCCTCGCGCTGCTCTCGGGGCTGCGCCAGCTGATGAACCGGGTCGCCGACATCTCGAAGCTCTCGCCCGCCTGAATCGCACGCGCTCGCCGTGAAGCTGATCATCCTCGACCGCGACGGCGTCATCAATCACGACAGCGACGCCTATATCCGCAGCCCCGCCGAATGGCGGCCGTTGCCCGGCAGCCTCGAGGCGATCGCGCGCCTGTACCGGGGCGGTTACCGCATCGTCGTGGCCACCAACCAGTCGGGCATCGCGCGCGGCCTGTTCGACCTCGCCACCCTCGCGGCGATCCACACGAAGATGCAGCAGGCCGTGCTCGGCGCGGGCGGACGCATCGACGCGATCTTCTTTTGTCCGCACGGGCCCGAAGCCGGTTGCTCGTGCCGCAAGCCCAGGCCCGGCCTGTTCCTGGAGATCCTGCAGCGCTTCAAGGTCTCGCCCGCCGAGGTGCATGCGATCGGCGACCAGCTGCGCGACCTGCAGGCCGCGCATGCCGTCGGTTGCCGGCCGGTACTGGTGCTCAGCGGCAAGGGGCAGATCACCATGAAGAACGGTGGCCTGCCGCCCGACACCGCCGTGCGTGTCGACCTGGCTGCCGTCGCCGCCGAGCTGGCGCCCTGATGCAGGCTGGCGCCCCGGGGTCGATGGCCCTGCGCTCGGCGCTGTTGTTACTGTTCCAGGTGGTCACGGTGGTGCCGTACGCGCTCGCGTGCCTGCTGTGGTGGCCGCTGCCGCGGCCCCTGCGCTACCGGCTCACGGTCGGCTGGCCGCGCATGGTGATCTGGGCAGCGCGCAACATCGCCGGAATCCGGCACCAGGTGATCGGCGCCGGGCACCTGCCCGACGGGCCGGCGATCCTGCTCTCGAAGCACCACTCCACGTGGGAGACGCTCTTCTATCCCACCTACATGCCGCGCGAGCTGTGCTACGTGTTCAAGCGCGAGCTGCTCTACCTGCCCTTCTTCGGTTGGGGCATCGGGCTGCTTGACATGATCCACATCGATCGCAGCCGCGGCAACGACGCCCTCGAGCAGGTGGTCGAACAGGGCGGACGCAAGCTCGCCGAGGGACGCTGGATCATCATCTTTCCAGAAGGCACGCGTACGCCGGCAGGCTCGCAGGGCAGGTACAAGCCGGGCGGCGCGCGGCTGGCCGTGCGCACCGGTGCGCCGGTCGTGCCGATCGCAGTGAACTCGGGCGAATGCTGGCCGCGCAGGAAGTTCCTGAGGCGGCCCGGCCTGATCACCGTGTCGATCGGGCCGCCCATCGCGAGCGCCGGCAAGAACGCCGATGAACTGAACATCGAAGTCGAAGCGTGGATAGAATCGGAGATGCGCCGGCTCAGTCCGCATCTGTATCGCGGTGCGACGCCGGCGCAAGCTGCGAAGGATTCCATCGCTTGAAACACCGGCCCGTATCAACCAGCGAGCGCGGCCACGCCCGCACTGCATCACCGGGGCGCGCAGCGCCTGCTGCCGACGCAGCACTGCAACTGGTCCTGCCGCTGTTCGACCTGCCGCGACCGGCGTTGCCGACGCCACCGCGCGCGCCAGCGCGCGCATCGAACGGGTTGCGTTCGACGCTGCTGCGCGAACAGCCGGTGCTGTACGAACTGCGCCGCTCGCGGCGGCGCACGATCGGGTTCGTCATCGACGACCGCGGCCTGCGCGTCACGGCGCCGCGCTGGGTGCCGCTGGCCGAGGTCGAAGACGCGCTGCAGGAGAAATCCGACTGGATCCTGCGCAAGCTGCTCGAATGGCGCGCCCACGCGGCGCGTCGCGAGCGGCTCACGGTGCGCTGGCAGCACGGCGCGCCACTGCGCTACCTCGGCACGACGCTCACGCTGTCGCTCGAACCGGGGGCGCGCGGGGTGACGCGCGACGGCGCGCTGCTGCGCGTCGGCCTGCCGCCGCACGCCGGCGAGGAGCAACTCCAGGACCGCGTGCACGCGTGGCTGCAGGCGCGTGCGCGCGAAGTCTTCGCCGAGCGCATCCCGGTGTTCGCCACGCGCCTCGGACGTGCGCCCACGCGCTGGACACTGTCGTCGGCGCGCACCCGCTGGGGCAGCTGCACGCCCGACGGCGCAGTGCGCCTGAACTGGCGCCTGGTGCACTTCCCGCAGGACATCATCGACTACGTGATCGCGCACGAACTCGCTCACCTGCGCGAGCTCAACCACGGTCCGCGCTTCTGGGCGACCGTCGGCGAGCTCTTTCCCGGCTTCGAGCAGGCGCGGACGTGGCTGCGCGACTTCCCCGACGACATGCCGGTCGGGTAACGACCCGGCGCGGGATTGCGACGACCACATCGACCAGGGGCACGCAATGCGAATCCTCCACACCATGCTGCGCGTCGGCGACATGCAGCGCTCGACCGATTTCTACACGCGCCTGATGGGCATGAAGGTGCTGCGCACCACCGAACGCCCGGAACAGAAGTACTCGCTCGCCTTCGTCGGCTACGGCGACGAGCGCACCGACGCCGTGATCGAACTGACGTACAACCACGGCGTCGACCGCTACGAGCTGGGCACCGCCTACGGCCACATCGCGATCGAGGTGCCCGACGCGGCTGCAGCCTGCGAGCGCATACGTGCCGGCGGCGGGCTGGTCACGCGCGAAGCAGGCCCGGTCAAGGGCGGCACCACCGTCATCGCGTTCGTGCAGGACCCCGACGGCTACAAGATCGAGCTGATCGAACGCCGCGCGGGCTAGGGCCTGTTCACACTACGGGCGTCCCCGCGGACGGATCGGCCGGGCCGGACTGGCCGCCAGCGCGCTCGACCGCGTCGAGGCGGGCCGCCAGGTCGATCCAGGTCGAAACGTCGATGTCTTCGGGACGCAGCGTCGGATCGAGGTCGTCGGCCGGCACAGCGCGCGCGGCCAGCCACGGCAGCAAGGTCCTGCGGATCATCTTGCGGCGCTGCGCGAAGCCGGCGGCGAGCAGCCGCTGCAGCGGCCCGGCGTCGACGCCCGCCCGATCCGCCCTGACCATCATGCGCACCACCGACGAAGCCACCTTCGGCGGCGGCTCGAACGCGGTCGGCGGCACGTTGAACAGCGCCTCGACCTCGTAGAACGCCTGCATCAGCACCGACAGGCGGCCGTGGTCGCCCGAGCCCGGCGCCGCGGCGATCCGGTCGACCACCTCCTTCTGCAGCATGAAGTGCTGATCGTCGACGTATTCGCGAAACGCCAGCAGGTGCACCAGCAGCGGACTCGAGATGTTGTAGGGCAGGTTGCCGACCAGCCTCAACGGGCCGCCATCCGCAGCCGCCACCGTGCGGAAGTCGAAACGCAGCGCGTCGACCTCGTGCAACTGCAGCCGCTGCTGCGGCCAACGCGTGCGCAGGCGCGCCGCCAGGTCGCGGTCGATCTCCACCGCGTGCAGCTGCGGCACCCGCTCGAGCAGCGCCGCTGTGAGCGCGCCCAGCCCCGGGCCGATCTCGACGATCGTCTGTCCTTCGCGCGGATCGACCGCCGCGACGATTGCCGCCAGCACCGAGCGGTCGGAGAGGAAATGCTGCCCGAATCGCTTGCGCGCGACGTGGCCGGCGACGGCGCGCGCGGGCTTCATCGTGAAGGGCCTAGCTTTCGAGCTTGTACTCGACGTAGGTGCGGTCGCGCAGCTGGCGCAACCAGTCCTGCTGCGCCTCCTCGATGCGCCGGGCGCGCAACGCCTGGCGCGCGACCTGGCGCACCCGGTCGGGCGAGGCCTCGTCGGTGCGCCGCTCGATCACCTGGATCAGGTGCACGCCGAACGGCGTGCGCACCGGGTCGCTGATCTGTCCCGGCGCCAGCGCGTTCATCGCGCGCTCGAACTCCGGCACCGTGTCGCCCGGGTAGATCCAGCCGAGATCGCCGCCGCGGCCGGCGCTGCCGTCGACCGAGTACTGGC
>CAZBTE010000083.1:0-8504 GCA_964494665.1 uncultured Limnobacter sp. | reverse complement strand
TGTACAGCGCGTCGAAGGTCGGCACGCCCCAGCCCAGCATGTAGATGCTGGCCTCCATGCGCTGGATCATCGGGAAATAGGTGGCCATCGGTTGCGTGCGCAGGCGCGCCTTCACGCCGATGCGCGCCCACATCGCGACCACCGCCTGGCAGATCTCCTCGTCGTTGATGTAGCGGTTGTTCGGGCAGTCCATCGTGAGCTCGAGGCCCTCCGGGTAGCCGGCCTGCGCGAGCAGCTGCTTCGCGGCTTCCACGTCGTGCGGGAACCGACGGTGCGACTCCTCGGTCCAGCCGTAGACCTGCGGCGCGATCATCGAGCCGGTGGGCTCGGACAGCCCGCGCATGATGCGGCGATGGATCGCGTCGATGTCGATCGCCTGGTACAGCGCCTTGCGCACGCGCACGTCCTTCAGCGGGTTCTTGCCCTTGACGCTGGAGCCGGGCAACTCGTCGCGGAACTGGTCCATGCCGAAGAAGATGGTGCGGTTCTCCGTGCCTTCGAGCACCTTCAGGCTGGCGTTCTGTTTCAGGCGCGGCAGGTCCTGCGGCGTGGGGTCGAGAATGAAGTCGACCTCGCCGGACAGCAGCGCGGCGACGCGCGTTGCGTCGGCCTTGATCGGCGTGTACGTCATCTCGGTGACGTTGCCTTCCATCCGCCCCCACCATGACGGATTGCGGACCAGCACGGTGCGTACGTCCGGCGCCCATTCCTTGAGCATGAACGGGCCGGTGCCGTTGGCGTTGCGGTGCGCGAAGTTCTCGGCCTTCGTCTTCATGTCCATCGGGCGTGCCGCATTGTTCTTCTCGGCCCAGGCCCTCGACATGATGCGCACCTCGGTGAGCTGGCGCAGCAGCACCGGATTGGGGCCCGTGGTGAGGATGTCCACCGTGTGGTCGTCGACCTTGACGACGCGATCGATGCCCTGCGTGTACACGGTGAAGTTCGAGGCCGGGTCGCGCGCACGGTCGAGCGAGAACACCACGTCGTCTGCGCTGAACGGCGTGCCGTCGTGGAACTTGACGTTCGGGCGCAGGTGCAGGCGCAGTTGCGTGGGCGAGCGCTGTTCCCAGCGCGTGGCGAGCATCGGATCGACCTCGAACTTGCTGTTGTAGTAGACCAGCGACTCGTAGACGCCGGCGTGGATGCCGTTGGACAGCGCGTTGTTCTGCGAATGCGGATCCCAGGTGGGGATCTCGCCCTGGCTGGCCCACCGGAACGGCTTGGCGCCGGCCAGCGGTGCGGCGGCCAGCAGCGATGCCGTGATTGCCAGTGTGGTCAGGATTCTTCTGTTCATGGCTGGGCGGCTCCTGTGGTCGGTTGGCACGGCACCGGCGGGTCTGCCGGCGGTGGCCGCGCTGCACGCAACGCTGCCGCAACGTGCATCGCAACACAATTGGCGCTTGCCCTATCGGAAGCGGCGACCCGGGGAGCCGGGAAGCGGCGACCCAGGGAAGCGGCGCCTCAGGCCCGGTTCACCAGCACGATGCCGGTCGCGATGAGGGCGAGCGAACCGATCAGGACCGGGCCGACCGGTTCGCCGAGCAGCACGCCGCCGGCGACCACGCCGAACAGTGGCGTGAGAAAGGTGAACGCGTGCAGCGTGGTCGCGCGATAGCGCGCGACGAGCCAGAACCACGCCAGGTAGGAGGCCCAGGCGATCACGACGGTCTGGAAGGCCAGCGCGGCCCAGACGAGCGGGGTGGGCGCGAAGACGCCGGGTTCGTCGAAGGCCAGCGAGAGCGCCACCATCAGGGGCGCCGAGATGGCCAGCTGGTAGAGCAGGGTGGTCTCGGCCGGCGCACGGCGCAGCGTCGTCGCCTTGATCACCACCGTGGTCGCGCCCCACATCGCGGCCGCCCCCAGGCACAGCACGTCACCGAGCAGCGCCTGTGCATCGGGCAGCGTCAGGCGGTCGGCGAACGCGAGCACGAGCCCGGCAAAGGCGGCCGCCAGGCCGACCAGCTTGTTGCGGCTGAGGCGGTCGCCCGGCACGAAGAAATGCGCTCCCAGCGCCACGAAGAACGGCGCCGAATACAGCAGCAGCACCGCACGCACGGCGGTGGTGTAGACCAGGCCCACGAACAGGAACGTGAACTCCAGCCCGAACAGCACGCCTGCAACCGTGCCGGGAAGCAGGGTGTCGCGGTTTCCCGGCGGAATGCGTCGCCACGCCATCCAGCCGAACAGCAGCAGTGCCGCGCCGATCGAGCGCAGCGCGGCCTGCCAGATCGGCGATATGCCGCTATTGCCGACCTTGGTGGCCACCTGGCCCAGGCCCCAGATCATGCACAGCACGACCTGCGTCGTGACCGCTGATGGAGGCAATGCGCGCGCGTCGTTCATCGGCGCGTTTATACCCGAGTTCGCGGGCGTTTCGGCCGCACATCGCGATTGACGGGCATCAACGCCGAACGGTGCGCGCCGGGCAGACTGCGGAGTCGTGAGCGTGTCGTTCGACGACTGGCCCTATCCGCGCGTGGCCGCGCACCGCGGCGCGGGCACGCTCGCGCCCGAGAACACGCTGGCGGCGATGCGGCTGGGTGCTTCGTTCGGCTTTCGCATGTTCGAGTTCGACGTCAAGCTGAGCAGCGACGGCGTGCTGGTGCTGATGCACGACGCCACGCTCGAGCGCACCACCGATGGCACCGGGCCGGTCGCCACGCGCACGTTCGCCGAGTTGGCCCGGCTCGACGCCGGGGGTTGGCATTCCGGCTCGTATGCCGGCGAGCCGGTTCCGACTTTCGAACGGGTGGCGCACTGGTTGCTGCGCAACGGGCATCTGGCCAACGTCGAGATCAAGCCTTGCCCGGGGCGCGAAGCCGAGACCGGTGCAGCTGCCGCGATCGAGGCGCAGCGGCTATGGAGCGGTGCGACGGTGCCGCCCATCCTGTCGTCGTTCTCCGAGGTGGCGCTGGAGGCGGCGCGGCGTGCGGCAGCCGGGCTGCCGCGCGCGCTGCTGTTCGACAGGCTCCGTTCGGACTGGTTGCAGCGCTGCCTGGCACTCGGGTGCGTGGCGATGGCCGCCGAGGAGACGACGCTCTCGCCGGCGGTGGTCGCGGCGGCGCATCGGGCCGGATTGAGGGTCATCACCTATACCGTCAACGACCCGGTTCGGGTTGACGAGCTGCTCTGCTGGCGTCTCGATACGGTAATCACCGACGCCGTCGACCGGATCGACCCCCGGACCCGCAGCGCTTGACTCCGGTCAATGCGAGGTTCGGCCCCGGCCTTAGGATGGGCAGCATTCCATTTGGAGGAAGGCATGACCCTGTCGCAATCCCAGATCGACGAACTGCTGGCCCAGATCCGGCAGCGTCTGGTCGTGCTCGAGCAGGAGATTGCCGGCAAGCTCGGGGAGGCGTCGGAGGAGTTCTCGGCGTTCGATCGCATCGGTGACACGGGCGACCTCTCGTCGATCCTCACTGAAAGCGAGCTCGACATGTCCGAGGTGTTGCGCGACATCGAAGAGTGGCGTGGACTGCGAGGCTCGGTCCGGCGCATCGACGAAGGCACCTACGGCGTGTGCGTCGATTGCGGCTGCGAGATCCCGTTCGAGCGGTTGCAGGCCAATCCGATGGCGGTGCGCTGCTTCGACTGCCAGACGCGCACGGAGCGTCGCGAGCACTCGCAACACCCCACGATCTAGGGCACCGTCACAAGGCCCTGCCGCTGCGCAGCAGCCCGACGGCGATTCCCTCGAGTGCGACCCCGCCGCTGCGATCGTCGATGACGATCGGCTCGAATTCGGGATTCTCGGGCAACAGCTCGATGGTGTGGCCGCGGCGCCGCCAGCGCTTCACCGTGACGTCATCGCCGACCCGCGCCACGACGATCTGCCCATTGCGTGCTTCAGTGGCGCGGCGTACGGCGAGCAGGTCACCGTCGAAGATGCCGGCGTCGCGCATGCTCATGCCGCGCACCTTGAGAAGGTAGTCGGGCTTGTCGTCGAACAGGTCGGGGTCGATCGCATAGCTGGCCTCGATGTGCTCGTGCGCCAGGATCGGGCTGCCCGCCGCCACCCGTCCGACCAGCGGCAGGCTGAGCGCGAGCTGCACCGCCCGCGGTGCTTCGTCGGTGGCATCGGCGAGCAGCTTCAGGCGGATGCCGCGCGAAGCGCCCGAAGCGAGCTCGATGACCCCCTTGCGCGCGAGCGCCTTGAGGTGCTCCTCGGCGGCATTCGCCGAGCGAAAGCCCAGCTCGGCAGCGATCTCGGCCCGGGTGGGCGGAAAGCCGGTATCGGCGATGTGCTGCCTGATCAGCGTCAGGATCTGCTGCTGGCGCGCGGTGAGAACCCGCATCGAAGGCTCCGTGTCCACTTTGTCAGATGTGTATTTATATACAGTACCGCGGATTCGGGCAAGCACTCTCTGTGCATTTCGTGCACGTTTGTGGCAAAGTCGAAAAACGGACCGGCAATCCGGTTCGCGGAATTGCATTTCCCGGTTTGCTCGCTCAGGTCTCCCTCGAAATGCAATGAGTTCAACGGTCCGAGGAACGAGTTTCGATGGGAACCAAGATCTACGTGGGCAACCTGCCGTGGCGAGCGACCGATGCACAGTTGTCGCAGCTGTTCGGCAATCACGGTGAAGTCAGCGACGCAAAGATCGTCACCGATCGGGAGACCGGCCGCTCGCGCGGCTTCGGCTTCGTCACGATGGCTTCCGATGACGCTGCGCAGGCGGCAATCCGGGCACTCAACGGCTATTCGCTGGAAGGCCGCAGCCTCGTGGTCAACGAGGCACGCGAGCAATCCGGCGGAGGCGGCGGCTTCGGCGGCGGCCGGGGCGGCGGCGGTGGCGGCGGCTACGGTGGGCGCGGTGGCGGTGGTGGCGGCTACGGCGGCGGTGGTGGTGGCCGCGGTGGCGGCGGCTACGGCGGCGGCGGCGGCGGCTACGGCGGCGGTGGTGGCGGCTACGGTGGCGGCGATCGCGAAGGCGGTGGCGGTCGCGGCGGCCAGCGGCGCGCCCGCCAGTTCGGCCAGTAATTTCGTCCCTTGGTCCTGATCCTCGGGGGGTTACACCCCCCGGGGTTGGTGTTGCCTCCCCTCAGGGGGTATAGACGCGAGCGAACCGTGGCGCGCCCAATGCGGTTGCGCTTCGACCGCATCCCGAGGAGGAGAGACGACCCATGAATCGAACGGTATTGCGTGTCCTGCCCGCGCTTGCTGCCCTGTTGGTTGCCGGCTGTGCCGCGCCGCCGCCTGCACCAGTTGCGGCGCCGCCCGGCTATCTCGACGAGGCCCGCGGCATCGCCGCCACGGTGCCAGCCAATCTGCTGAAGGTGCTCACCGCCGAGCTCGAAAAAGGCGGGCCGGCCGGGGCCATCGAAGTGTGCCGCGTCAAGGCGCCCGAGATGGCGCGCGCGGCATCGGAGCGCACCGGCTGGAATGTGCGGCGTGCCAGCCTGAAGAACCGGAACCCGAAAGGCGTTCCCGACGCCTGGGAGCGGGCGGCACTCGAGCGCTTCGATGCGCAGGTGGCGGCCGGCGCTGCCGGTGGAACCCTCGAGACGCACCAGGTGGTCATGGAGGGCGGCAAGCCCTGGTTCCGCTACGCCAAGGCGCTGCCCACCCAGGCGCTGTGCGTGCAGTGCCACGGCGCGCCGGACAAGCTGAGCGCGCCGGTCAAGGCCAAGCTGCAGGCGTCGTATCCGAACGATCGCGCCACCGGCTATGCGCCGGGGCAGATCCGCGGTGCGCTGTTCCTGAAGAAGCCGCTCTGACTCGCACTGAACGGCCGACCCCGGGCCCTGGCTGGCCCGGGCCGTACGTTCACATCCCCGAATAGGTCGGGCCGCCGCCGCCTTCCGGAACGACCCAGACGATGTTCTGGGTCGGATCCTTGATGTCGCAGGTCTTGCAGTGCACGCAGTTCTGCGCGTTGATCTGTAGCCGGTCGCGCCCGCTGTCGTCGCGCACGAACTCGTACACGCCGGCCGGGCAATAGCGCTGCTCGGGCCCGGCGTAGCGCGCCAGGTTGACCTGCACCGGCACCGAATCGTCCTTCAGCGTCAGGTGGCTCGGCTGGTTCTCCTCGTGGTTGGTGTTCGAGATGAACACCGAAGAGAGCCGGTCGAAGCTGTACGTGCCGTCGGGTTTCGGGTACTGGATCGGCGTGCATTCGGCCGCCGGCAGCAGGTAGGCGTGATCGGGCCGGTCGGTGTGCAGCGTGAACGGCGCCTTGCCGCGGAACACCACCTGGTCGATGCCCACCAGCAGCGTGCCCAGCCACAAGCCCTTGCCCATCGCCGGCTTGAAGTTGCGCGCGCGATAGAGTTCGTCGTGCAGCCACGAGGCGCGAAACGCGTCGGCGTAGCCTGTCAGTTCGTCACCCGAACGCCCGGCGGCCAGCGCCTCGAACGCCGCCTCGGCGGCGAGCATCCCGGTCTTGATCGCGGCGTGGCTGCCCTTGATGCGCGACGCATTGAGGAATCCCGCATCGCAGCCGATCAGGCAACCGCCGGGGAAGGTGAACCTCGGCAGCGAGTTCAGGCCGCCGGCGGTGATCGCACGCGCGCCGTAGGCCAGGCGCTTGCCGCCCTCGAGAAAGGCGCGGATGGCCGGGTGCGTCTTGTAGCGCTGGAACTCCTCGAACGGCGCCAGGTACGGGTTGCGGTAGTTCAGCCCGACCACGTAGCCGATGGCGACCTTGTTGTCCTCGAGGTGGTACAGGAACGAGCCCCCGTAGGTGGCGCTGTCCAGCGGCCAGCCTGCGGTGTGGATGACCAGGCCGGGCTTGAACTTCGAAGGCGCGACCTCCCACAACTCCTTCAGTCCGATGCCGTAGCTCTGCGGATCCCGGCCCGCGTCGAGCCCGTACTTCGCGATCAGCTGCTTGCCGAGGTGGCCACGCGAGCCTTCGGCGAAGAACGTGTACTTCGCGTGCAGTTCCATGCCCGGCTGGAAGGCGTCGGTAGGTTGTCCGTCGCGGCCGATGCCCATGTTGCCGGTGGCCACGCCCTTGACCGAGCCGTCGTCGCGATAGAGCACTTCGGCTGCGGCAAAGCCGGGGAAGATCTCCACGCCGAGCGCTTCGGCCTGTTCGCCCAGCCAGCGCACCACGTTGCCCAGCCGCACCACGTAGTTGCCGTGATTGCGGAAGCACTCGGGCAGCATCCAGTTCGGCACCTTGCGTGCGCCGGTTTCGGACAGGAACAGGAAGCGGTCTTCGCTCACCTCGGTGTTCAACGGTGCGCCGCGCTCGCGCCAGTCGGGCATCAGCTCGGCCAGCGCGCGCGGGTCCATCACCGCGCCCGACAGGATGTGGGCGCCGATCTCCGAGCCCTTCTCGATCACGCAGATGCCGATGTCGCCGCCATTCTCGGCGGCGAGCTGCTTCAGGCGGATCGCGGCGGCGAGCCCGGCGGGACCGCCACCGACGATCACCACGTCGAACTCCATCGCTTCGCGTTCAATGTCCATGGATCACCGGCTCCGGGAATGCCCGCGCGAGCGGGTACCGGCCACGATTGTCGCCGAAACGGGCGGGGGCGCAAAAGCGACCGACAGGGCCGGCAGGCGGGCAAGTGACCGCCGGCGAAGTGCGTGGCCGACGGCATCGCTGCTTCGGCTAACATCGTGGTCGCGACTGCGCTGTCCGTGCAGCGCGCCCGTTCCTCTTCGCCAAGGAGATGCGCCGTGCCCACCCGCTTCGATCTCGACGGCAAGACCGCCCTCGTCACGGGCGCTTCCAGCGGCCTGGGCGCACGGTTCGCGCGCGTGCTCGCCGACAACGGCGCACAGGTCGTGCTGGCGTCGCGGCGCGTCGAGCGCCTGAAGGAGCTGCGCGCCGAGATCGAGGCGGCCGGCGGCGATGCGCACGTGGTCGCGCTCGACGTGACCGACATCGAGGGCATTCGCGCCGCGGTCGCACAGGCCGAAACCGAGGCCGGCCCGATCGACATCCTGGTCAACAACTCGGGCGTGAGCACCACGCAGCGGCTGGTCGACGTGACGCCGGAGGACTACGACTTCATGTTCGACACCAACGCGCGCGGCGCGTTCTTCGTCGCGCAGGAAGTCGGGCGTCGCATGATCGCGCGCGCGAAGACCGAACCCGGCCGCCCGGCGCGCATCGTCAACATCGCGTCGATGGCTGCGTTGCGCGTGCTGGCGCAGATCGGCGTCTATTGCATGACCAAGGCCGCGGTGGTGCAGATGACGAAGGCGATGGCGCTCGAGTGGGGGCGCTACGGCATCAACGTGAACGCGATCTGCCCGGGCTACATCGAGACCGAGATCAACGCGCACCACTGGCAGACCGAAGCAGGTCAGAAGCTGATCCGGATGCTGCCGCGCCGGCGCATCGGCAAGCCCGAGGATCTCGACGGAGTGCTGATGCTGCTCGCCTCCGACCAGTCGGGTTTCGTCAACGGCGCGGTCATTGCGGCGGACGACGGATTCGGGGTCTGAACACCCGTGACCGGGCGCACGCTTGCGTGAGCCCGGCCAGCCCGATCAGGCCTGCGGTTCGGTGCCGAGCCGTCGACGGATGCCCTCGCGGGTG
>CAZBTE010000082.1:0-8613 GCA_964494665.1 uncultured Limnobacter sp. | reverse complement strand
CATCTTCGCGCGGCGCATCCGCCTGCGCGCCCGGATCGGTGTCGGCGAGCAGCCAGGCCAGCGGCGAAGACCCGGCGCCGGCCGCAGCGCCCCAGAACAGGTAGCAGCGCTGCTCGGCGCGCGTCAGTGCGACGTACATCGCGCGCAGCGTCTCGGCATGGCGCTCGGTGGCCGCCTGTCGCAGGCCCTCTTCATCGGGCGCGAAATCGAGCACTGCCCGCCAGCCGCCTTCGGGCCGATGCTCGTGACGCATCGCCGGGGACTTTTTCCCGTCCGATCGAGACGACCACGCGAACGGCAGGAACACGATCGGGAACTCCAGTCCCTTGCTCTTGTGGACCGTGAGGATCCGGACCAGGTTCTCGTCGCTTTCGAGCCGCAGCTCCGCGCTGTCGCGCTCGTCGCCGGCGCCGGCGCCCGCGGCGCGACGGCGCGCCAGCGCGCGCAGCGCCTGCGACGGACCGCGGTTCGCGTCGTCGTCCTCGCCGAGCAACTCGAGCAGGTGCAGCAGGTTGGTCAGGCGCCGGTCGCCATCGCGCAGCGCGCCCAGGCGCGCGCCCACCTCTTCGTCGCGAAACAGCCTGCGCATTGCCGCGAGCGCGCCGTGACGGCGCCAGTCGTCGCGCGCACGCGCGAACCGGCCGGCCAGCACCAGGCCGCGCGCCGGATCGCGTTCGAGAGCCATCAGGCCTTCGGCGCTCTCACCCAACAGCGTCGTGGCCAGCGCCGAGCGCAGAAGCCCCGGATCGGCAGGGTCGGCAATCGCGGCGATCACGCGCACCAGCTCGCCGCATTCCAGCGTGTCGAGCACGCTCTGTCGTGACACCTCGGCTGCGCCGATGCCGGCCGCCGCGAGCCCACGCTTGATCTCGGCACCCTGCCGATGGGTGTTCACCAACACCGCAATGTCGGCCGGCCCGAGCGGCGCGTCGCCCAGCCTCGCGCCGGCGCCCAGCAGCCGCCCGATCTCGGCCACACAGGCGTTCACCGCCTGGCGGCGCGCCGCCCCGGCAGTAAGCGAACCGGCTTCGGGGTCGGGCTCCAGGCGAACCACGGTCATCGGCGCGCGCGCCGGGCCGTCGTCGATCGCCAGCGAGCGACGCTCGCGCGCGCCGACGTCGGCGCCCCGGAAACCGATCTCTTCGACCAGGAACGGCCGCTCACGCTCGAACAGCGCATTGACCGCAGCGATCAGCGCCGGGCTCGAACGCTGGTTCTCGCCAAGCCGGTGCGTGCGGCGCACCGTGTCACGCGCATCGAGGTACGCGTAGACGTCGGCGCCGCGAAACGCGTAGATCGCCTGCTTCGGATCGCCCACCAGCACCAGCGAGCGACGCGACGCATCCCCAGCGGTCGGCGCGTCGACGTAGATGCGCCGGAAGATCGCCCACTGCAGCGGATCGGTATCCTGGCACTCGTCGACCAGCGCCATCGGGTAGCGCGCGCGCAGCGCGCCGGCGAGCGGCGCGCCCGCAACCGGATCGTGCAGCGCGTCGTAGACCAGGCGCAGGAGATCGTCGAAGCCGAGCGCCTGCGCCTGTGCCAGGTCGTCCTGGCGCGCTGCCACGCACTCGGCGGCAATCTGCTGCGCGATCGCGCCCGGCAGGCGCGTCAGCGCGAGCGCGAGCACCGACAATCGCTCGCACAGCGCCGGGATCGCCGTCGGTGGCCGCCGCTCCCCGAAGCGTGAACTCGCAAGCTTCGCCGCAGCGTCGGGGATTGCTGCCGCAAACGGCTCGGCGCAAAAGCGGCGCAACGACGCCAGCCAGCCTTGTGCCCAGCCGACGCGGAAATACCTGCCGTTGGCATTGCCCTTGACGCCCAGCCACTGCAGCAACGCGTCGGACTGCTGCTCGAGCGCGACGGCGAGCTCGTCACGAAGTGCGGCGAGCTCGTGCTCGAGCCCGCGCCAGTCGTGTGGCGGCGGTTCGATCCGGGCCAGCGGCTGCGAGACGATCGCGCGCACTGCTTCGCGCAGTCGGTCGGGGTGCAGCCCCGCAACGGCGAAGGCCAGCAACCGGGCCGGCGACGCGTCCAGCACCTGCGCGCGCCACCAGTCGGCGACGTGCGCGCGTTCGTGCTCCACGGCCTGCGCGCTGACCGGCAGGCCGCCGGGCGCGCCGATCGACAGCGCGTGCTCGTCGATGACGCGCTGGCAGAAGCCGTGGATCGTATGCACCGCCATCTCGTCGACGCGTGCCAGCGCCACCCGCAGCGCCGAGCGCGCGCGCAGCGCCGACGCGTCGTCGAGGCGCGCGGCACACGCCACGCAGAACGGCTCGTCGATCGCAGTCGCGCGGCCTTCGAGCCGGTCGTCGAGCAGGCGTTCGAACTGGGCGATGCGCTGCCGGATTCGCGCACCGAGCTCAGCGGTGGCGGCGTTCGTGAACGTGACCACGAGCACCTGCTCGAGGCCCAGCTCGCGCTCGAGCAGCGCGCGCACCACCAGTCCGGCAATGGTCCAGGTCTTGCCGGTTCCCGCATCGGCCTCGAGCAGGTGCAGGCCGTCGAGGATGCCGGCATCGAACACCGGATGGGCGGACAGGTCGGCGCTCACGCAGTGCCCTCCTCGCCCCGCTTGCGTAGCGCGATGTCGTCGAACATCGGCCGATAGACTCGCTCTCCCAGCGCCAGCACCGCATCGAGGTCGGGTTCGGCGTCACGGAACAACGCCTGCTCGGCCGGCCTGCCGAGCTCGGAGAGGCGCGCGGCGAACTCGGTGCCGGCAAGCGTGTCGCGGGCGCGCTCGCGCGCGCGGCGTTCGCGCTGCGCGGGCGATGGCGGCGTCTTGCCACGCCCGGGCAACGCCAGCGTGAGCGCGTACTCGAGCCAGCTGCGCGGAAACAGCGGCAGCGGCTCGCGCGCAATGCGTCGTGCCCAGTGCAGCGCGTGGCGCAGGCTGCGCTGCGGGTCGACGCAGTGCAGCTCGATCACGTGATCGGGGGCGAACAGCCGCGCCGGCGGCCCGTCGTTGCCCGCTGCACGCCACAGCGCGGTGCGCAGCCATGCATCGACCAGCGCGCGCGGGCCCAGCGGGAAAGCCGTCGCAAACACCGGCGCGCCGCTTGCGTCCAGCGTCGGAGCCGACATCGCCAGGCGAACACCGTCGACGACGCCGACGACCGTGGCGCCGCCGCGCGTGCGATCTCCGTCGGTGCTGCCCGACGATGCCACGATGACGTCGGACCCGGTCGCATCGATCAGCGCGCCCGCGCGCTGAACGATCGAAGCCGCATGCCGGCGTCCGGGCGCACCCGCCGCCATCGGCGGCGCGATCGCCAGTTCGTCGGCGATGCGCTGCGCATCCTCGCCGGCGAGCAGGCGTTCGACGCAGTGCTGGACCAGCACGCGATCGTCGGCATCGATCCACAGCGGCTCGGTATCCTCGGGCGCAAGCTGCTCGCGCGGCAGTCGCATGCCGATCGTTTCGCGCAACCAGGTCGCGGCCGGGCCTGCGAGCGCGTCGCGCAGCGTCTCGATCGCCACTGCCTGCGGGTCGCTCGCCGCGGCCGCAGCCGCGTCGCGCCCGCCGTGCACGCGCGCGCCGTCCGTCGGCGCCGCGGGCTCCGGCGCGCCGTCGGCCGGCGCCGTTGACTCGGTGGCGTCGAATTCGACCAGTGCGCCGATGCCCGGCGCTCGCGTGCGAAGCGGCTGTGCCAGCGCACGCGCGCACGCAAACCACTCGCGCGCGTAGCTGCCTGCGCCGGTGAAACCGCGTGCCGAGAACGGGTGCAGCGGATACTCGACGAGCGCCGCGGTGCCACTCCGCACGGGATGGCGCCTGCGCACCAGCTCGAACGACGCATCGCCGATGGCCGGGCCGGTCTGCGCCGCCAGGTAGGCGAGCAGCTCGCCGACCAGCGGTGACGGATTCAGCGGCGTGTCGTCGCGCGCGTTGCGGCTGCGGCACAGCACCAGCAGCCGTTGCTGCGCCGCGAGCACCGCGTCGAGGAACACGCCGCGGTCGTCGATGCGGGTCAGCCGGTCGCCGAAGCGCGGCGCGCGCCGCATCAGGTCGAGCTCGTCGGCCGCGCCGCGGCGGGGAAACGCGCCTTCGTCCATCCCGAACAGGCACACGACGCGAAACGGCACCCCGGGCAGGCTGCCGATCGGACACACTGTGACCGCCCCGGTCGGCAACGCCGCGGCGCTGCCGCGCGCGAGCGCGTCGAGGAAAACGCGCTCGAAAGCCGCGCCATCGAGCACGACCGCCGGCATTGCGGCGGCATCGGCCAGCATGTCGGCCAGCGCGTCACGCACCCGGTAAAGCCCGGGCTCGTGGCGACGCGCCTGTCCGAAGAGATTCTCGACGGTGTCGCCGAACACCGCGCACCATTCGGCCAGCGGTCGCGGCAACCGCGCCGCTGCGCGCAGCGCGGCCAGCGCATCGCGCACCGGCAACCAGGCCTCGAGGATGCGCGCCCGCGTGCCTTGTGCGCCCGGCACCGCGAGCAGGTCGCCGAGCGCCTCGGGCGCACCGGTCGCCGCGCCGAGCAGCAGGCGATCGAGCGCCGAGCGCAGGTCGTGCTTCGGCGAGCCGTCGTCGGGGTCGAGCCCGCGCCGTGCGCCCGCTTCGTCGAACCATCCGAGCAGCGTCTCGATCTGCGCGGCCTCGAGCGCCAGCGCCTCCGTCATGGCCGGGTTGCGCAGACACGCGTCGAGCGCCGGCGCGGTCACGCCGCGCACGGCCATCGACAGCAGGCTTGCCGCCGCTGCCACCAGCAGGTCGGTGCGCGCCGCGCGCCCGCTGATCGCGACCGGTATCCGGCGCGCTTCGGGCTGGCTGTGGAACACGCCCTCGATGGCGCCGGCCGCCGCCTCGAGGTCGGCGCAGAACACGACCACGTCGGCCGGCGCCAGCCCCGGCAGCGCTTCGAAGCACTCGAGCAGGTTCTCGTGCAGCACTTCGGCCTGGCGCACGAACCCGTGGGCGCCCAGCACGGCGATCGAACCGTCGTCGCCGGTGGCCTCGCGCCACGGCGCGTCGCTGCGCAGGAACACCGCTGCCTGCAGGCGCTGCAGCGTGCCGACGGGCTGCACGTCGCCCTGCGGGCCGAACGGCGTCGCCTCGTCGCGGCCCGGCGCCTCGGCCTGCACGCCGAAGCGCTCCTCCAGCGTCATCACCTGCGCGACGAAGTCGCGCTGCGCCCTGCCCCAGTTGCCGAGCAGCACCGGCTCGCCTTCGTACAGCCAGGCGAGGTCCGGGCGCTGCTCGCGCAGCGTCGCGAGCCGGCGTGCATCGAGCATGTCGGTCCACAACTCGCGACACGGATCGGGCGCGAGCACCGAGACGTCGATCGACTTCGACAGCTCGCCGATCAGCGCGAACTGCTCGGGCGACAGGTCGATGCGGCCGAACAGCGCGACCGACTGCGTGCCCAGCGCGTGGCGCAACTGCCCCCGGTCCTCGGCCAGCACGCGCGCGAATCGGTCGTAAGGATGCTCACGGCCGACGTCGGACAAACGCTCCAGCAGGCGTTGCCAGAGCCAGCGCTGCCAGGGCTCGTGCGCGGCAAGCGGACGCTCGCCCGCGGCCCAATTGCCGCGCTGCCAGCGCGCGAGCCAGTCGCGACGGTAGGCGAGATAGCGTTCGAAGGTGCGCGCCAGCGCGTCGGCCAGCGCCAGCCGGGCAAGCGATCCTTCGCCCCGCACGCGCTCGCGCAACAGCGCGAACTCCGGCGCATCGGGCAGCTCGCCGAGCAGCGCCATCAACACCCAGCGCACCCGCTCGGGCTCGAACGGCGAGCGCTCGGCGAGATCGGGCATTGCCGCGCGCATCGTGCGCCACAGCCAGCGCCCCGCGAACTCGGTGCGCAGTCGCGCACTGACGCCATGCCGGCGTGCGTCGCGGCGCTGCAGCCAGCGGCCGACTCCCACGCTCGGGACGACGACGGTTCGCTCGGCCAGCGGATCGTCCGGTCCCTGGTCGAGCGCGTCGAGCAGCGCGTCGGCGAGTCGCTCGACGCGGTGATCGAAGCGGATCCGCAGCGTCATTCCAGCAGCAGCGCGTGCTCCAGCTCGCCCGGTGCGAGCTCGCGCCCCAGCAGGAATCCGTGGGGCAGCATCGCCATCGCCAGCACCAGCCGCTCGAATTCGGGCGCGAAGCCGTCGATGATCGCCTGCGGGTCGGGGCACAGCGCGGTGTCGCTCATCACGCCGAACTGCACGCCACCCGCATAGGAGAGGATCGACACGCCGATGCCGATGTCGCCCGACTGCGGCACCCAGAACATCATGCGCGACACCGGCGCACCCGCCATGTGGATGACCTCGGTGGGACCGGGCACGTTGGTCATCACCGCGCTGCCCTTGTTGCCGAGGTATTCGAGCACCTGCGTCTGCACCAGCTGCGGCAGCACGCCCGCAGTGCCGAGCAGCACGTAGGCGATCATCGGCTGGTAACCGGCCTTCAGCGCTTCCATGCGCCGGCGCACCTCGCGCACCCGCGCCACCGGGTTGGCGATGCCCACCGGCAGGCACATCGGCACCAGCCCGAAACGGTTGCCCAGATCGTCGATCGGTTCGGATGCCGGGCGCAGGTTGACCGGCACCATCGCGCGAACCTCGCAGTCGTCGGGCACCGCATCGCCGTGCCCGGCCAGGTAGCGCCGCAATGCACCGGCCACGCACGACAGCAGCACGTCGTTCACCGACGCGCCGAGCCCGCGACACACGGCCTTGACTTCATGCAGCGGCAGCGGCTCGTTCCACGCAAACGCCTTGCGCCCGCCCGGCGTACCCTTGAGCCGCGTGTGCGTATCGTCGGACATGAGCAGGATCGCCAGCGTGTCGCGCACGACCTGCGCGCCGACCTTCGCGTAGTCGACCAGCCGGTCGGGGCTCTCGACGACGCCAAGAGACCTCGTGACCAGGGCGCCGGTTGCGTCGATGGCGGCGACCGCGCCGCGGGTCAGCGGCTCGAGCCAGGGCTCCCACGGATTCGACTCGAGTTCGGCGGCGCGGCGCGTTGCGCGACGCGCCGGAGCCGCCGGCGGCGCCGCGTCGGTGAGCGAGAGCATCACGCCCACCAGCGCGATGCCGTCGGCGATGCAGTGGTGCATGCGCGCAACCATCGCGGTGGTGCCGTCGTAGTTCTCGACCAGGTGGAACTGCCACAGCGGATGCGCCGGATCGAGGGGCTGCACGGCCAGCCGCGCGGTGAGCCGCTGCAACTCGCGCGCGCCGCCCGCTCCGGGCAGGCGCACGCGCTTCAGGTGCCGCTCGAGCCGGAAGGACTCGTCGTCGACCCAGTAATAGCCGGTTGCGTCGGCCTCGACGCGCTGGCGGAAGCGACCGTAGCGCAGCATCCGTTGCCCGATCACTGCCGCCAGGTCATCGCAGGCGACCCGTTCGCCGAACACGAACACGCCCACGATCATCATCAGGTTGCGCGAGCTGTCCATGCGCAGCCACGCAGTATCGACGCTCGACATCCTCTCGCGGGCCATCTCTCTCCCTCACCGTGCGCGCCGCCGCCCGATCGTTCGCGCCGCGGGGGCGGCTGCGCCGGCCGTTGCTATGATACGTGGCAAGCAGGAGTCTGCCGGAAAGATGCCGCCGACGGACTTCCCCCAACCCGATCGACGGAGGCTACGATGGCTGACCTGAAGGCGCAGTTCGAACAGGCGGTGGCGGATTCGAAGAAGCTGTCCGAACGCCCCGACAACATGACGCTGCTCAAGCTCTACGCGCTGTACAAGCAGGGCACCAGCGGCGACGTCGACGGCAACCGTCCCGGTTTCACCGACATGGTCGGCCGCGCCAAGTGGGACGCCTGGAAGGAACTCGAGGGCACCGGCACGGACGACGCGATGAAGCAGTACGTCGCGCTGGTCGACAGCCTGAAGGACTGAGTCAGATCGCCCGGAACGCGGCGATCGCCAC
Source organism: uncultured Limnobacter sp. (assembly GCA_964494665.1). Classification (GTDB taxonomy): domain Bacteria; phylum Pseudomonadota; class Gammaproteobacteria; order Burkholderiales; family Burkholderiaceae_E; genus Zeimonas. The sequence continues at coordinate 729 of CAZBTE010000082.1, read as the reverse complement.
CAACGTCGGGATCAGCGCCGCGGCCAACAGGCCGAGCGGGCTGATCTCCTCGTGCTCGAAATTGCGCTTGAGGATCGAGTAGCCCGCCGGATTGGGCGCATTGGCGATCACGGTCAGGCCGCCGCCGGTCACGGCGCCCGCCACCAGCGAATACTTGAACTCCTCGGTAAGGCCCTGCACCAGCGAGCCCAGGTAGGTAAGCGCCGCGTTGTCGGTGATCGCGGTCAGCGCGGTCGCGCCGTAGTAGACCGCGGTCGGGCTCATGTCCTCGAGCAGCGGCTGCAGCCACCACTGCTGCTGGCCGCCCAGCACCACCAGCCCCGCCAGGAAGAAGGCCACCATCAGCCCCTCGCGCAGCATCAGGCGGTCCTGGTGTTCGGCGTACGCATGCGCCACGCCGAGGAAGAACAGGAACAGGCCCATGAACACCACCGGGTGGTGCGCGAACACCACCACGGCGGCCAGGAACGCCACGTGCACCACGAGCAGCGGCAGCGGAACCGCAGCGCCGACGGGCTCGGAAGAGACCCGGAGGTTGAGCAACTCGTGGCGAAACAGCAGCGTCACGCCAAGCGCGTTCACCACCACCGCCAGTGCCGAGCGCCAGCCGAAGTGGGTCAGCATGTAGGTGAGGTCCCACCCCCAGGTGCCAGCCACCATCAGCACCGGCGGCGCGGCGTAAGGCGTGAGCTTGCCGCCGATCGACACGTTGACCAACAGCCCGCCGAC
>CAZBTE010000081.1:0-8692 GCA_964494665.1 uncultured Limnobacter sp. | reverse complement strand
CCGACTTCTGGCGCTGGGCGGTGATCCACATGTGGGTCGAAGCCTTCTTCGAGGTGTTCACCACTGCGGTGCTCGCCTATTTCATGGTGTTGATGGGGCTGGTGAGCCACGCAGTCGCGTCGCGCATCGTCTACCTGGCCACGCTGCTGTTCCTCGGCTCGGGGCTGCTCGGCATCTCGCACAACTTCTACTGGAACGCCAAACCGGTGGAGACACTGGCGATCGGCAGCGTGTTCTCGACGCTGCAGGTCGTTCCGCTGATCCTGCTGACGCTCGAGGCGTGGCAGTTCCGCAATACGCCGCAGAGCCGGCAGGCGGGCAGCTTCGCGCAGACCGACGCGTTCCGCTTCCTGCTCGGCGTCAACTTCTGGAACTTCCTCGGCGCCGGCATGTTCGGCTTCATGATCAACCTGCCGATCGTCAACTACTACGAGCACGGAACGTACCTCACCGTGAACCACGGACACGCCGCGCTGATGGGCGTCTACGGCAACCTGGCGATCGCGACGATCGTGTTCTGCGCGCGCTGCCTGGTCGTCCCCGAGCGCTGGAACGCCGCGCTGCTGCGCCGCGTGTTCTGGTCGCTCAACGTGGGGCTGATGCTGATGGTGGTGGCCGACCTCTTCCCGGTCGGCGTCGCGCAGTTGCTCGACGTGCTGGAGAACGGCTTCTGGCACGCCCGCTCGCAGGGCTTCGTGCAGGGCGACCTGTTCCAGACGCTCACCTGGGCGCGTATCGTCGGCGGTGCGCTGTTCGTGCTGGGCGGCGTGCTGCCGCTGGCGTGGTTCGTCGTTACGCGGGCCGGAGCGCTGAAGGCGCCGCTGCCCGATCCGGTCGAGGCGGCAGCGCAGGTTCCCGGCCTGCCGCTGGCCGATGGGCGCCGGGTCTAGGAGTCGGGAGGGCACGATGACGCCGCCCGCGCCCTGCACCGGCTCTGCGATGCAGGCCGCCACCGTCGAGCCGGTCGTCGCCCTTCGCGACGATGATCGGCGGCTATTCCTGCATCTGGCGCGGGTGCGCCATCGGGTGCAGCTCGAAGCGCGCATTGTTCGCGCGCAGCGAATCGGCGTCGTTGGTCATGATGTCGCGCGGGGCCGGGTCTCGCCGGCGTCGACGTCACGGTGGTCGAGGCCCAGCATGGCGCGTGCGCGCGCGAAGCTGCCCTCGGGATCGGCCACGTCGAAGTACAGCGCGCTCATGCCGACGGCGCGCGCGCCCTCGACGTTCTTCGGCTGGTCATCGACGAACAGCGCGCGTTCGGCGCGCACGCCCAGCGCCTCGAGGGCGGCCCGGTACGCGCGCGGATCGGGCTTGAGCACGCCGGTATGCGTGGCGTCGACCAGCACGTCGATGTCGCGCAGCAGGTCGAGGCGATCCATGAACGCGCGCCCCCAGAACAGCTCGAGCTCGTTCGACACGATCCCGACGCGCAACCCGGCGGCGCGCGCCGCCGCGATGGTGCGCCGTGCCGAGGCGCGCACCGCCAGGTTCGGGTCGGCGCCGCGGATCGCCTTGAAGAAATCCAGCGGCGTCCAGTGATCGTGGCCGAGCAGGCGACCGACCTCGGCCGCGCGTTGCGCCCAGTAGTCGCGCTCGCTGATCTCGCCGTCGATCATGCTGCGCCACAGCGGATCGGTGGCCGGGTCGACCGGCCCCGACCAGTCGATTGTTCCCGGCGCCAGGCCGAGGATGCTCTCGATTTCGCGCTGGCGCTCGAACGCCGAGATCGTGATCACGCTGCCGAAGTCGAGCAGCAGCGCGTCGAACGGGCGCGCACCGGCCCGGTGCCCAAGGGTTTCGGGGGCGTTCATGTCAGCTGCAACAGGTCGGGGTCCATCGTCGGTCCGGGCCGCCGTTCATGGTTGCCAGTGTGGCCATGATCTTATTTGTTGTCAATGCAACCATTTCATGGGATTCTTGCGGGAGTCCGGCCAGTGGTAGCGGTTCACATCGAAACGCTCCGCTGGCACCGCGCCGCGCACGGGCCGGGTCTCCACCCCCGCTAATTAGTTGCATTCAAAACGGTCTGGTGCTAGAAATGCCGCCCACGATCACCGCCGACGCTTAGCCGATGCTGCGCCAGCCCGCTCCCGACCCGCAGCCCCGCGTGCCCGACTATCCCGCTCCTGCGCTGTTCATCGACGGCGAGTGGCATCCCGTCGGCAGCGCGGGCGCGCTGGCGATCGAGAATCCCGCCACCGCCGAGCCGCTCGGCCGCGTGCCGCTGGCCGACGACGCGCAGATCGTGGCCGCGGCCGACGCCGCGCAGCGCGCGCAGCCCGCCTGGGCCGCGCTGACGCCGCTGGCGCGCTTCGAGCTCATCACGCGGGCCACGCGGCTTCTGCGCGAGCGTGCCGACGCGATCGCCGGCGTGATGACACTGGAGCAGGGCAAGCCGCTGGCCGAATCGCGACGTGAAGTGCTGCTGTCGGCCGACATCATCGATTTCCTCGCCGAGGAGGGCAAGCGCGCCGGCGGGCGGCTGGTCCCTCCGCGCACTGCAGGCATCGTCGCACAGATGGTGGTGCCGGTTCCGGTCGGCCCGGCGGCGCTGTTCACGCCATGGAACTTCCCGCTCAACCTGCCGGCGCGCAAGGTGGGTGCCGCGCTGGCAGCCGGCTGCACGGCGGTGCTCAAGCCTTCGGAGGAGACTCCGGGCAGCGCCGTGGCGCTGGTGCGTGCGTTTCACGACGCCGGATTGCCGCCGGGCGTGCTCAACCTGGTTTGCGGCACGCCGGCTCACGTGTCGGGACTGCTGATCGAGCACCCCGCGATCCGCAAGGTGTCGTTCACCGGTTCGGTGCCGGTGGGCAAGCAGCTCGGCGTGCTGTGCGCGCAGCGCGTCAAGCGCTACACCGCGGAACTGGGTGGCCACGCGCCGGTGCTGGTGTCAGGCGGCGTCGACGCGCGTGCCGTCGCCGCGGCATCGGTCGCTGCCAAGTACCGCAACGCCGGACAGATCTGCACGTCGCCGACCCGCTTCTACGTGCACGAGTCGGTGTTCGGCACCTTCGTCGAAGCGTTCGCGGCCGGTGCGGCTGCGCTGCGCGTGGGTGACGGCCGCGTGCCCGGCACGGCGATGGGACCGCTGGCGAGCGCGCGCCGCCTCGCCGAGGTCGACGCGCTGGTGCGCGACGCGCTCGAACACGGTGCGCGCCTGGTCTGCGGCGGTCGTCGCCTGCACGGACCGGGTCACTTCTACGCACCGACGCTGCTGGCCGACGTACCGCCCGCGGCGCGCGTCATGCGCGAAGAGCCGTTCGGTCCGGTGGCGCTGGTCAATCGCTGGCAGGCACTCGACGAGGCGATCGCGGCGGCCAACGGCCTGCCGTATGGGCTGGCCGCCTACCTGTTCACGCCCGATCTCGGCCTGGCGCACCGCGTGGCGGCGCGGCTGGAGGCCGGAATGGTCGGCGTCAACCAGTTCGGCATCTCGCAACCCGAGACTCCGTTCGGCGGCCTGAAGGAAAGCGGCCAGGGCTCGGAGAGCGGCAGCGAAGGGCTGGCAGCGTACTTCGACACGAAACTGATCACCATCGGCGCCGCCTGAAGACGATCCGGCGAAGGCGAGGGATCGCGCAGGCCGGACGACCCCGCGCAGACGGGGCGGCGCCACGAGAGGAGCGAGACGATGCAGCAGGCAGGCATGCAGCAGGCGGGGACGATGCACGTGGCCTCGCGCCACGGCCTGGGACTCAGGGCGCTGGTCGCGACCGCGGTGGGCGTGGTGGTCGTGCAGAGCACGATGATCAGCATGCTCAACGGTGCCGGGTTGGGCGCGATCAACTACCTGGTGGCGATCGCGCTGGCCGCGCTGCTCGCGCTGGGCTACGTGCTCACCTTCGCCGAACTGGCGCTGATGCTGCCCAGCGCCGGAACGCTGAGCGCCTACACGCAGGTCGCGCTCGGTCCGGCGCTGGCCATCGTCGCCACGCTCTCGGGCTACGTCGCGGTGGCGCTGCTGGGCATTCCCGCCGAGCTGATCCTGGTCGATGCACTGCTCGAGCACCTGGCGCCATCGCTGGCCGGCCTGGTCGGATACCCGAGCCTGCTGCTGCTCGCCCTGTTCTGCGGGCTGAACCTGCTCGGCGTGGACATGTTTGCGCGCATCCAGAGCGCGCTGGTCGCGACGATGTTCACCGGCATCCTGATCATCGGCACGATCGGCATCGTCGGCGGCAACGTGTCGACGGTGCTCGCGGCGCAGCCATTCGAATCCTCGGCGGCGATCTCGCTGGTGGCGCTGGCGATCTGGGGGCTGGTGGGGCTCGAGTTCGTCTGTCCGATGATCGCCGAGGCGCGCGCACCGAAGCGCGACGTGCCGCGCGCGATGTTCATCGGCCTGGGGCTGATCGTGCTCGCCTACGGCGTCTACTGCATGGCGGGGATCGCCACGATGGCGGCCGACCAGCTCACCGCGGCCACGCCGCACATGGACCTGGCGGTGACGGTATTCGGATCGCCCGCACGCATCGGCTTCGGCCTGCTCGCGATCCTCGGCAGCGCCACTCTGCTGAACACGGTGCTCGCCGGCGTCTCGCGGATGATCCAGGGCATGGCGCAGGCCGGCCAGCTGCCCGCGATCCTGGGCCGCGAGAACCGTCGCGGCGCGCCGGCGCCGGCACTGATCGCGCTGGCCCTGGGCATCGCGGCGGTACGCGTGCCGCTCGGCATGGACGCAGGTTCGATCCTCACGCTCACCGTCGCGGCCGCAGGCTGCTGGCTCATCGCGTACATGATCGCGCACGTCGACCTGATCGTGCTGCGCTACCGGCTGCCCGACGCACCGCGGCCATTCCGCTCGCCGTGGTTCCCGCTGCCGCAAGTGCTCGGCATCCTCGGCATGGCCTACGTCTTCGCGAACATCTCCCCCACCCCCGAGCTGGCCGGACCGATCTACCGCAACGTGGCGATCATGCTGGGCCTGACGTGCGCGTTCGCGCTCGTCTGGACCGTGCTCGTCATCCGCCGCAATCCGTTCGGAGCCGAACCCCCACGGGTATCGCCGCCCACTGCGGCCCGCAGCGACTGACGCGATCGGTCGGGTACGCCAGGGCGGGACGTCACGTTCGGTTAGGATCGCGCCATGTCGCACCGCAAGAAGAAGATCGCCGCGGCCCAAGCACCTTCGGAGGATGGCGGGGCATTGTGGCTGCACGAGTTCATCCCGTACAAGCTCGCCGTGGTTGCCAACCGCCTGAGCCAGTCGATCGGCGCGCTGTTCGAGGAGCGCTTCGGCATCCAGATTCCCGAGTGGCGCATCCTGATGGCGCTGCACGCGCACGGCCCCACGGCGCCGAACGAGGTGGTCGAGCACACCAGCATGGACAAGGCGCGCGTGAGTCGGGCCCAGCGAAGACTGGTCGAGCAGGACCTGGTGGCGGTCAGCGAGGATCCGCGCGATCGTCGCCGGCTGGTTCTGTTCCTGACGCGCAAGGGCACGGCGATCTGCCGCGACATCATTCCCGAAGTGCGCCGGATGGAGGCGTGGTTCCTCGAGGTGCTCGACCCGCGCGAGCGTGCGGCGCTCGACCTCACGCTGAGCCGCCTGTTCGCGCGCAGCCAGGAGCTGCGCCGGCTGGGCGGACAGATGCCCGTGGACGGCGAGGCCGACGCCGATGCACGGTCGACGCCACAGGCGCCGGGCGCCGGACGCAGCGCGCGTCAGGGCGCCGCCAGGACACCCACGCGGTAACTCGCCAGCATCGACCTGGCACGGGCCGAATGCGGCCGGCCCGTACCCTTGGTGCGGAATGCCTCGCTGGCTTCCTTGCCGCAGTGTTCCAGCATCACCGCCGGCTCCGCCGGATGCTGCGGCAGGTAGGCGGTGAAGTCGTAGACCACCCCGTCGATCGCCATCCAGCAGCTGTCGGCACCGGCATGGCGCGCGACTTCGGCCAGGTCGTACCGCGCATCGGGTGCGGACGGCGCATCGACGACCGGCTCCGTGGCGCGCGGCGGCGCCGGCGCGCGCCCCGCCAACAGGGCAATGCCCGCGATCGCGATCCAGAAGACGAGCGTCGCGATGGTGACGGCGGCCTTCATCTGAAGTCGAACTTCTCGCTGTGGATGTCGCGCGCCGGCACGCCCGCTTCGAGCAGCCGTGCACGAAGACCGTCGATCAGCGGTGGCGGCCCGCACATGAACACCTGTCGGTCCACGGACACGCCGACGCGCTCGACCAGCTGCGACCACGCTTCGTCGAGACCGCCGGCGCTCTCGATCGCCACCAGCCTCGCGCCCGGCACGGCCTGCGCATGCCCGGGCGCCAGGCATTGCTGCACCGGTACGTCACCGGGGCGGTACAGGTGCACCAACTCCACCGGCGCGCCCCCCACCTGCGTCGGCTTCGCCAGCGCGGCGAGGAACGGCGTGACGCCGATGCCGCCGGCCACCCACAGCTGCGCCCGGTGCGGATCGCGCTGCGCGAGGAACGCGCCGTACGGCCCCTGCACCATTGCCGCGGTTCCAACCGGCACCGCCTGCAGCCGGCGCGTGCACGTGCCGAGCGCACGGATCAGCATGCGCAAACCGCCCCCGTCGGCATGGCCGGCAATCGTGTACGGGTGATACTCGCCGCAGCCGCGCCAGCCCGGGCCGCCGCGAAAGGCGACGAATACGAACTGGCCCGCGCGCCAATCGAGCGCCGCGCCTTCCGGATGCAGGTCGAGATCGAGCAGGCCGCGGCCCGGGTGCGCAACCCGCGACACCCGGTACGCGTGGCCCCGCACCCAGCCGCGATCGAGCGCGAGGCGCCACGCGAGCGCAGCCAGTGCGATCGCCGTCATCGCCGCCAGCAGCACGCGCGAGGCCGGGCCGGCCAACGCCCACGCATGCGCCGCGCCCAGCAGGAACGCCGGTGCTGCGATCGCGTGCACCCTGCGCCAGCGGCTGTAGGCGAGCGGCGCCAGGAAGGTGGCCAGCATCATCGCCATCAGCAGCCCGAGTGCGAGCCAGCCGGCCCACATCGCCGCGCCTTCGCCCGGCGGCGTCGCGAGCGCGGCCGACGCGTGCCAGCCGCCCGCCGCGAAGCCCCGCGCCGCCACCACCAGCGGATGCGCGAGCACCACCAGGTACGTGAGCACCCCACAGACGTGGTGCCACCAGTAGAGCCGGTCGAGGCCACCGGCCATGCGCTCGAGCACCGGCAGGCGCAGCATCAGCACGAAGCTCGCGCACCACAGCGCGAGCGCCGCAAGACCGGAGGCGGTGGCCGCGTTCACGGTCGGGCGAAGCGTGGATCGACAGGCATGTGTTGCGATACCCGTGGGTCGGCGTACTACGCAAACCAGCGCAGGAACGCGGCCGCGCCGAGCGCGATCACCGCCAGCGCAGCGAGCGCCTGCCAGGCGCGGCGCCGCGCAACGTCGTTCCAGCGCGCGGCGCGCAGCAGCAACAGCGCAGCAAGCACGAAGCCGCTCGCGGCGCACGCGACCTTGATGCGCAATGCCGCGACGGCCACGCCGTGGATGTCGGGAAGCGCGCCGTAGTAGCGAAAGCTCACGGCGCCGAACAGCGCGCCGCTCACCGCCTGGGCGGCCCAGCCCGACAGCACCAGCCAGGCGAGCCGGCGTTGCGCCCGTGTCTCGCGCTGCGCCGGCAACAACCCAACGAACGCGCCGCCGACCACCGCCACGGCGCCGAAGTTGTGGACCACCTGGACGAGCGCGTAGGCCAGGTTCTCCACGGCTAGCGCGCCAGCCTCATTCGACGGTCACCTTGACGCACTGCTGCACGCCGATGGGCGTGTGCGCCTTGTTGACGACCTTGATGCACAACGTCTGCGGGCCCGGCCTGAGCGTCTCCAGCGTGTAGCTGCCCTCGAGCCGACGCAGGATTCCGATCTCCTTGTCGTCGGCGTAGACGTGGACGTGATCGCCGCCCGGTCCCGGATCCACCTTGTAGACCAGGCGATTCAGCGCCATCGCATCGAGTCGCGCGCCGTCTGCCGGCTCGATGATGCGCACGAAGGGATCCGCAGCGCGGACCGCATGGGGCGCCACGACGGCGATCGCGGCGGCAGTGGCGAGCAGGATTCGCATATTCATGACACGCCTCCCTGCGTGATGGCCTGCGCGTCCAATATACCGCAGCGACCCCGCGATCATGTCGCGCCGCCACGGCTTCGCGATGCCAGCGCGGCCGGCGGCTAGAATGGCGCGTCCATTCCAGGCCCAGCCTGCCCCGCCCGCCTTGCGCACCACCCGCCTGATCCGCATCGTCTTCGTCGCCTGGCGCTACGGCCTGGACGAACTGGCCGCCTCGGGCGCCGCCGCCACCACCGGCTCGCGCTGGGCGCTGAGGGCGGTGCGCGTGCTGCGTTTCGGGCGCCGGCTCGGCGCGCCGCGCGGCGAGCGGCTGCGCAGGGCGCTCGAGAGCCTGGGACCGATCTTCGTGAAGTTCGGCCAGGTGTTGTCGACGCGGCGCGACCTTCTGCCCGCCGACGTGGCCGACGAGCTCGCCAGGCTGCAGGACCGCGTGCCGCCTTTCCCGGGCGAGATCGCGGTGCGCGAGATCGAACGAGGCCTGGGCCGCCCGATCGACCAGTTGTTCGACGACTTCGACCGCACGCCGGTGGCCTCGGCGTCGATCGCGCAGGTGCACCTGGCGCGGCTGAAGGACGGTCGCGAAGTCGCGGTCAAGGTGGTGCGCCCGAACATGGCGCCTGTGATCGAGCGCGACCTGGAGCTGC
>CAZBTE010000080.1:0-8756 GCA_964494665.1 uncultured Limnobacter sp. | reverse complement strand
AGGCGGGAGTGCATACGTGCGCCGGCCATGGCCCTGCCGAACTCGCTAGAATCCCCTGCAATGCGCGCACGCGCAGCCTTGACGGAGGCGATCGATGCAGGGACTCATGATGGACATGCCGCTGCTGATCTCCAGCATCCTGCGGCATGCGGCGCGCCATTACGGCGACACCGAGATCGTCTCGCGGCGGCTGGAAGGCGACATCCACCGGTACACGTACGCCGACTGCGAACGTCGTTCGCGCCAGCTCGCCGACGCGCTGACGCGCGAGCGCGTGGCGATCGGCGATCGCGTGGCAACGCTGGCCTGGAACGGCTATCGCCACATGGAGCTGTACTACGGCGTGGGCGGCATGGGCGCCGTGATCCACACGATCAATCCGCGCCTGCACCCGGAACAGATCGCCTGGATCGTCAACCATGCCGGTGACGTGCACCTGGCCTTCGATCTCACCTTCCTGCCGATCGTCGAGGCGATCGCCTCGCATTGCCCGAACGTGAGGAGCTGGATCGCGCTGTGCGACGAGGACCGCCAGCCGGCCTCCGGCAAGGTGGCCAACCTGGTCAATTACGAGCAGTTGCTCGCCAGCGGTTCGCCTGACTACCGCTGGCCCGAGATCGACGAGCGCACCGCGGTCGGGCTGTGCTACACGTCCGGCACCACCGGCAACCCCAAGGGTGCGATGTACTCGCATCGCTCGACCGTGCTGCACGCCTACGGGGCGGCGCTGCCCGACGCGATGGGTGCGTCGGCGCGCGATTGCATCCTGCCCGTGGTGCCGATGTTTCACGTCAATGCGTGGGGCCTGCCGTACACGTGCCCGCTGGTGGGCGCGAAGATCGTGTTCCCCGGCGCGCAGCTCGACGGCAAGTCGTTGTTCGAGTTGTTCGAGGCCGAGGGGGTGACCTATTCGGCCGGCGTGCCGACGGTCTGGCTCGGCCTGCTGCAGCACGTTGCGCAAGCCGGAGCGAAGTTCACCACGTTGCAGCGCACCGTGATCGGCGGCTCGGCGTGCCCGCCGGCGATGATCCGCACGTTCAGGGAGCAGTACGGCGTCGAGGTGATCCACGCCTGGGGAATGACCGAGATGTCCCCGCTGGGCACGCTGTGCCGCTTGCAGAACAAGCATGCTGCGCTGGACGAGGAGGCGCAGCGCAGGTTGCTCGAGAAGCAGGGGCACGTGATCTTCGGCGTCGACATGAAGATCATCGACGACGAGGGCACGGAACTGCCGTGGGATGGCAAGACCTTCGGCAACCTCGTGGTGCGCGGGCCTTGGGTGATCCGAGAGTACTTCCGCGGCGAAGGAGGCGATCCGCTGAAGTACGACGCCGACGGCCGCGGGTGGTTTCCGACCGGCGACGTGGCGACCATCGACGCCGACGGCTACATGCAGATCACCGATCGCAGCAAGGACGTGATCAAGTCGGGCGGCGAGTGGATCAGCACGATCGAGCTGGAGAACCTCGCCATCGGGCATCCGGCAATTGCCAACGCGGCGGTGATCGGCGTGCCGCATCCGAAGTGGGACGAGCGGCCGCTGCTGATCGTGGTGAAGAAGCCCGGCGCCGAGGTGACCAAGGAGGAGTTGCTCGCGTTCTACGAGGGCAAGATCGCCAAGTGGTGGACCCCGGACGACGTGCAGTTCATCGACGCGATTCCGCTCGGGGCGACCGGCAAGATCCTGAAGACGAAGTTGCGCGAGCAGTTCCGCGACTACCGGCTGCCCGGCTGACCAGATGGCGGCGACGGGCGCCGATCAGCGAGGAGGCATTCATGAACGGAGTACTTCGCCGCGCTGTCGCGGCGCTCGCCGCTTCCACCGCGCTGGCCGTCGCCCCGGCGGCGCTCGCCCAGTCGGGCACCGTGAAGATCGCGTGGATCGACCCGCAGTCGGGGATGATGGCCGCGGTCGGCCAGAATGCCCTGCGCAGCTGGCAGTACGCGGTCGAACTCGCCAACCGGGGCAGATGGGGCGGCGACGTGAAGTTCCAGCTGGTCGCGTTCGACAACAAGCTCAGCCCGCAGGAGACGCTGACCGTCCTCAAGTCGGTGATCGACCAGGACATCCGCTATGTCGCGCTCGGCCTGGGAACCGCGGCTGCGCTCGCGCTGTCCGACGCGGTGGCCAAGCACAACCAGCGCAACCCGGGCAAGGAGATCGTCTTCTTCAACTACGCCGCCGTCGATCCGTCGATGACCAACGAGAAGTGCGATTTCTGGCACTTCCGCATCGACATCAACAGCGACATGAAGATGGAGGCGCTCACCACCTACATGGCCGGGCGCCCGGAGATCAGGAAGGTCTACCTGATCAACCAGGACTACGCGTTCGGCCACTCGGTGGAGCGGGGCGCCGAGGAGTACCTGAAGTCGAAGCGACCCGACGTCGCGATCGTCGGCAAGGACAGGCATCCGCTGGCGCAGGTGCGCGACTTCTCGCCGTACGTGGCGAAGATCAAGGCGTCCGGGGCCGACACGATCATCACCGGCAACTGGGGATCCGACCTCGCGTTGCTGGTCAAGGCAGCCAGGGACGCAGGCCTGGCGGCGGACTTCTACACGTACTATGCCGGCGCGACCGGCGCGCCAACTGCGATCGGTCCATCGGGCGAAGGAAAGGTGCGCCAGGTCAGCTACTGGAATCCGAGCGACCCGCCGCCCGAGGGTGCGAAGCTCGTCGAGGGCTTTCGCGCAAAGTTCAACGACGACTACACGGTCCTGGCGAGCTACACCTCGATGAAGCTGCTGGCGGGCGCCATGCGCAAGGCGAAGTCGACCGACCCGAAGACCGTGGCGTTCGCGCTCGAAGGCCTGAAGGTGGAGTCGCTCAACGGCGAGGTCGAGATGCGCGCGTCGGATCACCAGTTGCAGCAACCGGTCTTCGTCATGTCGTGGCAGAAGGCCGACGGCAAGGCGGTGCGCTACGAACAGGAGCGAACCGGCTACGGGTGGCGCACCGAAGGCAGGCTCGATGCCTACGTCGCCGCGCAGCCCACCTCATGCAACATGAAGCGTCCGGCCAGGCCCTGACCGGGGCCGCGCTGCGGGCCGCAACAGGGCCGCGGCGCCTCGCGAACGAGGCGTAGCAGCTCGTACGCATCGTGGAGTTCTTCGTCATCTCGCTGCTGAACGGCATCAGCTACGGGTTGCTGCTGTTCATGCTGGCCGCGGGGCTCACGCTGATCTTCAGCATGATGGGCGTGCTCAATTTCGCCCACGCGTCCTTCTACATGATCGGCGCCTACCTGGCCTACCAGATCAGCGTGTGGATCGGCTTCTGGCCGGCGCTGTTCATCGCACCGCTGCTGGTCGGTGTGCTGGGCGCCGTGGTCGAGCGCTACGGACTGCGCAGGGTTCACAGGTGGGGCCACGTTCCGGAGTTGCTGTTCACGTTCGGCCTGACCTACGTGATCGTCGAACTGGTGCAGATCGTCTGGGGCCGGGCGGCGGTGCCGTACCAGGTGCCGCCCGAGTTGCAGGGGGCGCTGTTCACGGTCTTCTCGACCACCTTTCCGACCTACCGCGCGTTCATGATGCTCGTCGCGGTGCTGATGCTGCTCGTCATGTGGCTGGTCTTCACGCGCACCCGCATCGGACTGGTGATCCAGGCGTCGCTGACGCATCCGGACACGGTCGAGGCGCTCGGCCACGACGTTCCGCGCGTATACATGCTCACCTTCGGCGCGGGCACGGCGCTGGCCGGGCTGGCCGGCGTGATCGGCGGCAACGCCTATGTGACCGAGCCCTCGATGGCGGCGCTGGTCGGTGCGATCGTCTTCGTGGTCGTCGTGGTCGGCGGCCTGGGGTCGCTTGCCGGTGCCTTCGTCGCCTCGCTGCTGATCGGCCTGATGCAGACCTTCATGATCGGCCTCGACTGGTCGCCGGCCGGATTCCTGCGCGGCCTCGGGCTCGACGTCACGCCCGATACGCCGCTCTACGCGGTGTGGTCGTTGAAGCTCTCGCAGGTGGCGCCCGTGGTTCCCTACCTGCTGCTGGTCCTGATCCTGGTCCTGCGGCCACGCGGACTGATGGGCACGCGGGAAACCTGAGTCGATGCCGTCGAGCACCACGATCCGGTTCGCGCCCTGCAACGTCGGGCGCTGGCTGACATGGGGCATGACCGCCGTGCTGTTCGCGGTGCTGCCCCTGGTCTTCACCAGGGGCTTCGCGATCACCCTGCTGTCGCAGATGGGGATCATGATCGTCTTCGCACTGTCCTACAACATGCTCTTCGGGCACGGGGGAATGCTGTCCTTCGGCCACGCCGTCTACTCGGGCCTGGGCGCGTTCTTCGCGATCCACGCACTGAACTGGGTCGGCGACGGCACGCTGCCATTGCCGGTGTCGCTGATTCCGCTGGTCGGGGGCCTGTTCGGGGCGTTGTTCGGGATGATCTTCGGCTATGTCACGACGAAGAAGGCCGGCACGCCGTTCGCGATGATCACGCTGGGCATCGGCGAGATGGTGTTCGCCGCGTCGCTGATGTTCCCCGGTTTCTTCGGTGGCGAGGGCGGCATCTCGACCGATCGCGTCGTCGGCGACCCGTTCTTCGGCGTCACCTTCGGTCCGTCGATCGAGGTCTACTACCTGATCGCCGCCTGGTGCTTCGCCAGCATGATCGCGATGTTCGCGTTCTCGCACACGCCGCTGGGCCGGATCTCGAACGCGGTGCGCGACAACCCCGAGCGCGCGGAGTTCATCGGCTACGACCCGCAGCGGGTGCGCTACCTCGTGCTGATCGCCTCGGCCTTCTTTGCCGGCATCTCGGGCGGCTTGGCGGCGATCAACTTCGAGATCGTCACCGCCGAGAATGTCTCGGCGCTGCGTTCGGGCGGGGTCCTGCTGGCCACCTTCATCGGCGGGGCGATGTTCTTCGTCGGACCGGTGCTGGGTTCGGTGATCTTCGTCTTGTTCGCAGTCGCGCTGTCGGAATACACGAAGGCGTGGCAGTTCTACCTCGGCGTGTTCTTCGTGCTGATGGTCATGTATGCGCCGGGCGGTGTCGCTTCGCTGATCCTGGCGAACCTGCGCGTGCGCAGGCACCGCCTGTTCGCACGGCTGCGCAACCCCTACCTCCGGCTCGCGCTGGCCACCGCGTTGCTGCTGGCCGGCAGCGTGATGATCGTCGAGATGACGTATCACCTGACTTTCGACCTGGCCGGTGAAAGCACGATGAAGGTGTTCGGCTTCGACGTCGACGCAGCCGGCACGACGGCCTGGCTCGTGGCCGTCGCGACCACGCTGGTCGGCGCAGCGGCCTTCGATCGGGCGCGCAGGCGGTTCGCGCACGAATGGGCGAGCGTACAGATGCAGATCGACGAGCGGTTCGACCGCGGCCTGGGCGCCTGAGCATGCGAACGAACGAGGAAGACCGGCCTTGAGCGCAGCCGCATTGAAGCTGACCGGCGTACGCAAGTGCTTCGGCAGGACCGAGGTCATCCGCGGCGTCGACCTCGAGGTGCGCGCCGGCGAGCGCCACGCGGTGATCGGCCCGAACGGCGCCGGGAAGTCCACGCTGTTCAACCTGGTCACGGGCAGGTTTCCGCTCAGCGCGGGCAGCATCGCGCTGAACGGGCGCGAGATCACCGGCCTGAGGCCGTTCGAGATCAGCCGGCTCGGCCTGTCGCGCAGCTTCCAGATCACCAACATCTTCCACCGTTTGTCGGTGTTCGAGAACATCCGCTGCGCCACCCTGTATGCGCTCGGCTACCGCTATTCGTTCTGGCACCGGTTGTCCAGGCTGCGCGACGCGGCGGAGCGCGCGACGGAGATCCTCGCGCAGATCGACCTGCAGCACCGGCGCGACACGCCGGCCGGATTGCTGACCTACGCCGAGCAGCGCGCACTCGAGCTCGGCATCACGATCGCGGGCGGCGCCGACACGATCCTGCTCGACGAGCCGACCGCCGGCATGAGCCGCTCGGAAAGCGACCGTGCGGTCGAGTTGATCAGGCGGGTCACACGCGGCAGGACGCTGGTGGTCGTCGAGCACGACATGAGCGTCGTGTTCGGGCTGGCCGACCGGATCTCGGTGCTCGTCCATGGCGAAGTGATCGCGACCGGTGCACCGGCGGCGATACGGAGCAATCGGGCGGTGCGGGAAGCCTATCTCGGCACCACGCTGGCCGGCGCCTGACCATGTCCGATACGCTGCTGGAGGTGCGCGACCTGCACGCCTACTACGGCAAGAGCCACGTGCTGCACGGCGTGGACCTGAGCGTGCGCAAGGGCGAGATCGTGAGCCTGCTGGGACGCAATGGCGCCGGCCGTTCGACCACCGTCAGGGCCATCATGGGCCTGGTCGAGGCAACCGGCGACGTACGCTTCAGGAACGAACCGGTCCTCGGCCTCAAGCCGTTCCAGATCGCGCAACGGGGCCTGGGCTACGTGCCCGAGGCGCGCGACATCTTTCCGTCGCTCACCGTGCACCAGAACCTGATGCTCGGCATGAAGGGGCGCCGCCCGGGGCGCTGGTCGTTCGAAGACACGTACCGGCTGTTTCCGAACCTGAAGGAGCGCGAGCACACGCCGGGTGGCGTGCTGTCGGGCGGCGAGCAGCAGATGCTCGCGCTGTGCCGCACGCTGATGGGCGATCCCGACCTGGTCATGATCGACGAACCGACCGAGGGGCTGGCGCCCAGGCTCGTCGAGCAGGTGGGCCGATACCTGCGCGAACTGAAGGACCGGGGCATCTCGGTGCTGCTGGTGGAGCAGAAGCTCGCGATCGCACTGGACGTCTCGCAGCGCGTCTACGTGATGGGCCATGGCCAGGTGGTCTTCGAGGGCGCGCCACGCGAGTTGATGTCGAACGCGCGGGTCCGCCAGGAGTGGCTCGAGGTATAGACGGCGGCCGGCGCGCTACACTGCAGGCTTCAACCTCGTCCGGGATGACGGAATGAGCCAGGCCCAGTACGCCGCTCACGGCGATGTCGCCGTGATCACCATGAGCAACCCGCCGGTCAACGGCCTTGGCCACGCGTTGCGCACCGGCATCGTCGAAGGCGTGCGCCGTGCGCAGGCCGATCCGGCCATCGTGGCGATCGTGATCACCGGCGCGGGCAAGGCTTTCTCGGGTGGCGCCGACATCCGCGAGTTCAACACGCCGAAGGCGCTGGCCGAGCCCACGCTGTTCACCGTGATTCGCACGCTCGAGAACTGCAGCAAGCCGGTGGTCGCGGCGGTCCACAGCGTGGCAATGGGCGGCGGGCTCGAGCTCGCGCTGGGCTGCCACTTCCGTGTCGCCTCGCCGGGCGCGCAGATCGCGTTGCCCGAGGTGAAGCTCGGCATCCTGCCAGGCGCCGGCGGCACGCAACGCCTGCCCCGGGTGGTGCCGCTCGAGACCGCCGTCAACATGATCGTGTCGGGCAACCCGGTGAAGTCGGAGAAGCTCGGGGGCACGCGCCTGTTCGACCAGATCGTCGAGGGCGATCTGTTGCAGGGTGCGCTGGCGTTCGCGCGCAAGGCGGTCGCCGACAAGCGCGGCCTGCCCAAGGTGCGCGACCTGAAGGTCGAGCACGAGGACGCGGAGGCCTTCCTGCGCTTCTCGCTGAACACCGTCAGGGCAGTTGCGAAGAACTTCCCGGCGCCGGCGCGCTGCGTGGAGGCGATCGCCGGTGCGCTCGGACCGTTCGAGCAAGGGCTGGCGCGCGAGCGCGCGCTGTTCCTCGAGCTGGTGCAGACGCCCGAGTCGAAGGCGCTGCGACACGCCTTCTTCGGCGAGCGCGCGGCCAGCAAGATCCCCGACGTGCCCGAGGACACTGCCACGCGCACGATCGACAGCGCGGCGGTGATCGGCGCGGGCACGATGGGTGGCGGCATCGCGATGAACTTCGCCAACGCCGGGATTCCGGTCAAGGTACTCGAGGCGAAGGCAGAGGCGCTCGAGCGCGGCGTGGCGACGATCCGCAGGAACTACGAGAACAGCGCGAAGAAGGGGCGCATGAGCGCCGAGGACGTGGAAAAGCGCATGGCGCTGATCCATCCGACGCTCGCCTATGAAGACATCGCCGATGCCGACATCGTGGTCGAGGCGGTGTTCGAGGACATGGAGGTGAAGGAGCAGGTGTTTCGCCGGCTCGACGAGGTGATGAAGCCGGGCGCGATCCTCGCGACCAACACGTCGACGCTGGACGTGAACCGCATCGCGTCGTTCACGAAACGGCCGCAGGACGTGATCGGCACGCACTTCTTCTCGCCGGCCAACGTGATGAAGCTGCTCGAGATCGTGCGCGGCGAGAAGACCGGCAAGGACGTGCTCGCCACGACGATGAAACTGTCGAAGCGCATCCGCAAGACCGGCGTCGTGTCGGGCGTGTGCGACGGCTTCATCGGCAACCGGATGCTCGAGCAGTACCTGCGCCAGGCGACGTACATGCTCGAGGAAGGCGCGAGCCCGCAGCAGATCGACCGGGCGATCGAGAAGTTCGGCTTCGCGATGGGGCCGTTCCGCATGAGCGACCTGGCGGGCAACGATGTCGGCTGGTACATCCGCAAGCGCCGCTACGCCGAGCACCCCGACCTGCAGTATCCGAAGATCGCCGACCGGCTGTGCGAGCTGGGCCGCTTCGGCCAGAAGACGGGCGCCGGCTGGTACCGCTATGCCGCGGGCAAGCGCGATGCGTTGCCCGATCCGGCGGTCGACGAGCTGATCGCCGCGCACCGCAAGGAGATCGGCGTGTCGCCGCGCAAGCTCGACGACGACGAGATCGTGCACCGGCTGGTCTTCGCGCTGGTCAACGAGGGCGCGAAGATCC
>CAZBTE010000079.1:0-8802 GCA_964494665.1 uncultured Limnobacter sp. | reverse complement strand
TGATGGCGCCGCTCGTGGACGTCGGCGTTTCGATCGACACCAGCGACCTGCACCCGAACCTGCTGCGCGGCTGGGTACGCGACATCGTGGGTACCGAGCGCGCGCCGCTGACGCTGCTGTTCGAGTCGTTCGCCTACAAGCACGGCGTGCCGCTGAACGCCGACCTGGTCTTCGACGTGCGCTGCCTGCCCAATCCCTTCTACACCGCCGAACTGAGGCCACTGAACGGGCTGGACGGTCCGGTCATCGCGTACCTGCAGGCCATTCCCTCGGTGCAGCGCATGATCGACCACGTCGCCGACTTCCTGCACGCGTGGCTGCCGCACTACATTCTCGAGAACCGCAGCTACCTGACGGTGGCCCTGGGCTGCACCGGCGGCCAGCACCGGTCGGTCTACTGCGTCGAGGAGTTGGCGCGCCGCTTTCGCCGCATCGAGCACGTTCTGGTGCGCCATCGTGCCCTGGCGCAGCGCCAGGGCATGCACGACTGAACAGCCCGGACATGAACGTCGAACTGGCGATCTTTCCGCTCGGCACGGTGCTGTTTCCTGGCGGCGTGCTGCCGCTGCGCGTGTTCGAGCCGCGCTACCTCGACCTGGTGCGCGACTGTACTGCCGCCGACCTGCCGTTCGGCGTATGCCTGATCACCGAGGGCAACGAAGTCGGCGAGCCCGCGCAACACGAGGCGATCGGCTGCACCGCGCGCATCGTCGACTTCGACATGGAGCAATCCGGCGTGCTCGGCCTGCGCACGGTCGGAGGACAGCGGTTCAGGGTGCTGGAACGGCGAATGCGCGCCGATGGCCTGATCCGCGCCGACATCGAGATGCTCGACCCCGACGAGCCGGCACCCGTTCCGCAGGAGTTCGCAGCGTGCACGACGCTGCTCAGGCGCGTCGTCGACGACCTGGTGGCGCGTGAACCGGATCCCATGCGACAGATGATCGCGCACCCCTACGACTTCGATTCCGCGGTCTGGGTCGGCAACCGGTTGTGCGAGTTCCTGCCGATTCCACCGCGCGCGCGCCAGAAGCTGATGGAGCTCGACGACGCGGTCACGCGCCTGTCGCTGCTGTACCAGTATCTTCAGCAGCATCGGGTGATCTGAGCGGCAGCGCCGCCAGCAGCGACTTCACCGGCCGCGGCAGCGCCGCCGAAGCGCACTCGGCCAACGGCAGCCACGCGTGACCGGGCGACTGCGCCGCGGCCGTGGCTGCGAGCACCTCGCAAGCGAGCGGCTGCACCCGAAGGCGGAAATGCGTGAACGCGTGATCGAACGCTGCCAGCGGCCGTGCGGGCGTCACCTGCAGGCCGAAGCGACGCTCGATCTCGGCGACAGCCTGCCTTTGCGCGAAGTCGTCGGACCCGTCGCCGCCGACGTCCGCGCACGCCCCGAGGCGGTCGGCCACGGCGGTGCGCGCAGCGGCGTGCGCCTCGCCCGCCCCGGCATCGCGCAGGCTGCTCTGCGGCAGGCTCCAAAGCCCGCCCCAGATTCCGCTCGGCGGGCGCCGCTCGAGCAGCACCTCGTCGCCGCACCTGACCACGAACATCTCGCAGCGACGCAGCGGAACGCTGCGCCGGGGCCGCGGCGTGGGCAGCTCGGCAACAGTGCCGTCGCGATGCGCGCTGCAATCGGCGCCGATCGGACACGCGGTGCACGACGGGCGCGTGCGCGTGCACAGCATCGCACCGAGATCCATCAGCCCCTGCGTATAAGGTTCGACTCCGGCCAGTGGCAGTTCGTTCTCGGCGATGCGCCACAACGTGTCCTCGACCGCGCGCTCGCCCGGATACCCGCGCACGCCGGCGTGCCGGCACAAGACACGCCGCACGTTGCCGTCGAGGATCGCCGCACGGCGGCCGAAGGCGAACACGGCGATCGCCGCCGCGGTCGAGCGGCCGATGCCGGGCAGCGCCGCGAGACGCGCCGGATCGTCGGGAAACGCGCCGCCGTGGCACGTGACGACTTCGCGCGCACAGCGGTGCAGGTTGCGCGCCCGGCTGTAGTACCCCAGGCCGCTCCACAGCGCGAGCACCTCTTCGTCGTCGGCGGCCGCGAGCGATGCGACGTCCGGGAAGCGCTCGACGAAGCGCAGGTAGTACGGCACGACGGTGCCGACCTGCGTCTGCTGGAGCATGACCTCCGAGAGCCAGATCCGGTAGGCGTCGCGCGTGTTCTGCCAGGGGAGCTGGTGGCGCCCGTGGCGGCGTTGCCATTCGATGAGGCGGGGTGCGATCACCCCGCCGATTGTACGGGGCCCGCGATCGCGGCCTACGCCGCCTCGAGGTCGACGCCTGCGGGTTCTTCGAGCAGCCGCTGTACCTGCAACGCGAACTCGTCGGCCAGCGCGATGCGCTGCTCGACCTCGCCACGCAGGCGCTCGACTTCCGCGATGCGCGAATCGAGGCTCTCGTTGGCGTCGAGGATGCGCCGCACCGAGTCGAGGCGGCGCTTGAGCTGGAGCTGGTGCTCGCGCACCTGGCTCTCGATCGGCGACATCACCGTGCGCAGCCAGCCCTGGATGTCGCGGTCTGCGGCATCCTGCAATTCGCGCAGGCGCGCGGCCACCGACTCGAAGAACTTGCGCATCAGCACCCATTGCGAGGTGGTGGCCAGCGTCACCGCCCCGAACTGGCGGCGCTGCAGCTGCTCGATGCGATCGAGCTCGAGGTAGAAGCGGCGCGTCGAGTACAGCGTCGGGTTGCCCAGCGACAGGCCGTGTTCGGCACTGAAGCTGCGGTACATCGCGCTCATCAGGACGCCGATCTCGCCGATCGTGCGGGTTGCCTGCTCGAGGTCGGCGCGCACCGCATCCAGCAGCGAGTTCATCGCCTCGCGCAGTCCGGATGAGAAGTTGCTCGACCTCATCAGCTCGCGCGAGCGCCTCAGGTGACGATCGAGTGCCGCGGTGCCGACCGACTGGCCGAGCGACTGCGCGTGGCGCGCGAGCACCGCACGCAAGCCCTGCAGCTGGCGCAGGCTCTTGTCGAAGTCTTCGCGCTCGCGCCGGATGCGCGCCGCCATGTGATCCATCACGCCGCGGTGCTTGCCGCGCAATCCTTCCAGCTCGAACAGCTGCTCGACGACGTTGCGCCGGCGCGCCGACAGCGCCGCCGACACCTGCCCGTGCAGCTCGTCGAAATCACGCCGCGTATGCTCGCGCACGATCCGGCGCTGCTGCGGAATCAGCTCGCGACCCAGCGCGTACTCCAGGTCGGACATGCGGCTGCGCTTCAGCAGCAGCGGGTCGCGGTTGACGCGCGCCACCAGCGCCTTCTGTGCCGACACCGGATAGATACGGTCGTGCGACAGGCCCAGCGTGTGCGCCACCGAGCTGACCTGCTGCGCGATCTCCAGCTGGATCTGGACATCGTCCTTCAGGCCGTCCCACAGCCCGTCGATCTTGTTCAGCACCACGAAGCGGCCCGACTGGTGGTTCGCGCTGATGTGCTCGCGCCACACGTCGATGTCGGTGCGGGTAACCCCGGCATCGGCAGCGAGCACGAACAGCACCGCGTCCGCGCCCGGGATGAGCTTCAGCGTCAGGTCGGGCTCGGCGCCGATCGCGTTCAGCCCCGGCGTGTCGACGACGACCAGGCCGAGCTCGAGCAGCGGATGAGGGTAGTTGACGATCGCGTGGCGCCAGCGCGGCACCTCGATCCTGCCGGCGGCATCGGGCACGACCGGGCAGTCGGGATCGTCGGCGTCGTACAGGCCGAGCAGCGTCGCGTGCTCGCGGTCGACCTCGACGGTCTCGCGCACGCTCGCGAGTGCCTTGCCCAGCCCGACCGGATCGGCCGGATCGATCGGCAGCTCGTGCCACTCGGCGTCGACGTTGCGCAACTCCGAAACCGACGCGTCGCGCAGCCGCGTCTCGATCGGCAGCAGCCGGATCGAGCTTGGGCGGGAACGCTCGTAGAGCAACTCGGTCGGGCACATCGTGGTGCGCCCGGCGGCCGCCGGAAGGATCCGCTGGCCATGGTCGGCGAAGAAGATCGCGTTGATCAGTTCGGACTTGCCGCGCGAGAACTCGGCAACGAACGCGATCGTGATGCGCTCTCGCGCCAGGCGCTCGGCGACCCGGTCGATGCGGGACTGCAGAGCCGCGTCGGAGAGCTCGGCATCGCCCAGCCACCGGCCGTAGCGTTGCAGCGACTCCGACAGCTCGCGCCGCCAGCCGCCGTACTCGGCGATCTGCTCTCCAAGGACTCCCATCGGCTTCGCTCGACCCGTGCGCCTCTGAACCCGGCCATCTATAGCACAGGCGCTTCGCCGCTTGCGTGCGCTTCGCTCGCAAGCGCGCGGCGCCCTGCCACGCGGCTGTTTTCGGCTGGTGGACGGCGGCTCGGCAGCCCCGGGCCGGGCGCGAACGCCGTGTGCACGCGCCGCGGATTCGAGTGCCGTGACTTGCACGACACCCGTCACTAGCGCTGGCAGCGAGCGCAGTAGAACGTCGAACGCTGTCCCTGGCGCAGCGTGCGCACCGGCTCGCCGCACACGCGGCATGGCTCGCCGGCACGCCCGTACACGAAGCACTCGAGCTGGAAGCAGCCGCTCTCGCCGTCGCTCGCGACGAAATCGCGCAGGGTGCTGCCGCCGCTGGCGATCGCGTCGGACAGCGTGCAGCGGATCGCCTCGGCGAGTCGCTCGCAGCGCTCGCGCCCCAGTCGCCGCGCCGGCGTGGTCGGCCGGATGCCGGCACGGAACAGGCTCTCGGACGCGTAGATGTTGCCCACGCCCACGACGACATCGCCCGACAGCAGCACCTGCTTGATCGACGCGCGCCGTCCGCGCGTGGCGCGATACAGCATCGCGCCGTCGAACGCGCCTGACAGCGGCTCGACGCCGAGGCCCGCGAGCAGCGGATGCTCGAGTGCCGGACCGTGCGCGGGATCGTGCCACAGCATCGCGCCGAAACGGCGCGGATCGCGATAGCGCAGCGTGCCGTGCGCGAACACCAGGTCCACGTGATCGTGGCGCGTCGGCTGCCGGGGCTGGCGCAGGAAGCAGAAACTGCCCGACATGCCGAGGTGAACGATCAGCGTGCCCTCGCCGACGTCCATCAGCAGATACTTGCCGCGGCGTTCCACCGAGCGCACCGTGCGTCCGGCCAGTCGCGACCCGAGGTCGGCGGCGATCGGCCAGCGCAGTCGCGGCTCGCGCACCTGCGCGGCATCGATCCTGCGGCCCTGCACGCTGTGCTGCAGGCCGCGGCGCACGACCTCGACTTCGGGAAGCTCTGGCATGGCGAAGCAGGTGCCGACGCTCAGCAGGGTGTCGGCGCCGGCTCGGGTAATCTTGCCGGGCAGTGTAATAGAACCTACCATCGATTCATGAAAGCCTCGCTCCCGCCCTCGCGCTGGCCGGCGTGGGCAGCGCTGGCCGCCAGCGTTCTGCTCGCCGGCGCCTGTGCCAGCACTCCACCCACCGAACCCGACGCGGCGCGGCCGTCAGCGGAATCGGCCTCCCCGGCCCCGCAACCCGGAACCGGCGACACCACGAGCGCAGCGCCGCACGCAACGCCCGGCACGCCGTCGGAAATCCTGCCGCAGGTGGAGCTCACGCCGCAGCTGATGCTGCAGCTGCTCTCCGCCGAGGTCGCTGCGCAGCGCGGCGACGCGGGCAGCGCCTCGGCCACCTACCTGTCGATGGCCCAGCACACGCGCGACCCGCGCCTCGCACGACGCGCGACCGAGCTGGCACTGGTCGACCGCTCGCTCGACCGTGCGCTGCCGGCCGCCCAGTTGTGGCACGAGCTGTCGCCCGACTCGCCGATCGCGCGGCAGACGATCGAATCGCTGTGGCTGAGCACAGGCCGCCTCGAAGCGGCCGAGCCGCTGCTGCGCGCGCGACTCGAAGCGGCGCGCGCCGAACGGCGCCTGCCCGAGGCGTACGCCCAACTGCAGCGCGCGCTGGCGCGTGCCGCCGATCGAAAGGCCGCGCTCGCGACCCTCGAGCGCCTGGCCGCACCCGACGCGAACGTGCCCGCAGCGCGCCTGGCGCTGGCTGCGGTGGCCCACTCGGCCGACGACGTCGAACGCGCAGCCGCCGAGGCGGAAGCGGCGATGAAGCTCGACCCGAAGAGCGAGCAGGCAGCGAGCGCCGCGGCGCGCTACGTCGCGCAGACCACGCGCGGCAGCACGGCCGCGATCGCGCTGCTCGAGGCGTTCCTGGCTCGCGAACCCGCAGCGATCGAAGCGCGCTTCTCCCTCGCGCGCCTGCTGGCTGCTGCCGGCCGCAGCGATGACGCCCGCAAGCAGTTCGAAAAGGCGCTCGAGCAGGAGCCCGACAGCCCGGCGATCCTGTTCTCGCTCGCGCAGCTGGCCCACCAGACCCGGCAGCCGAAGCTCGCCGAAGACTACCTGCGCCGCTACCTGGAGCTGCCGGCACAGGTGCAGCGCGACAACAACCCGGCCTACCTGTTCATGGGACAGCTCGCCGAGGAAGCAGGTCGCAACGACTCAGCCATCGAATGGTATGGCCGCGTGCGTCGCGGCGAGCAATACCTGCCCGCGCTCACGCGCCGGGCGGTGCTGATGGGCAAGGCACGGCGCGTCGACGAAGCGCGCGAGTTGCTGCGCGGAACGTCGGTGAGCACCGCCCGCGAGCGCGTGCAACTCACTTCGGCCGAGGCCCAGGTGCTGCGCGAAGCGGGCCGCGACGCCGAAGCGTTCGAGGTGCTTGCGCAGGCGCTGCAGCGCATGCCCGACAGTCCGGAGTTGCTCTACGACCACGGCATGGCCGCCGAGCGCCTCGACCGGCTCGACGCGATGGAAGCGAGCATGCGCAAGTTGATCGACCTGCGCCCCGACTACGCGCATGCATACAATGCGCTCGGCTACACCTTCGCCGACCGCAACGTCCGCCTCGAAGAGGCCCAGGCGCTGATCGCCAGGGCGCTCGAGCTGGCGCCCGACGATGCGCACATCCTCGACAGCATGGGATGGGTGCTGTTTCGCCGCGGCCAGTTCGCGCAGGCCGTCACGTACCTGGAAAAGGCCTACGCGTTGCGCCCGGACGCCGAGATCGCGGCGCACCTGGGCGAAGCACTGTGGCAGAGCGGCCGCTCCGAAGACGCGCACCGCATCTGGCGCGAGGCGGTGGCGCGCGAGCCGGACAACGAGGTCCTGAACAGTACGCTGGCGCGCTTCAAGATCAACCGATGAGGCGACCGCTCGCCGCGTTCGCCGCCGCGCTCGCGTTCGCACTGGCGGGATGCGCAACGCCGCCCTCCACGCCTGGATCGGCCGTGCGCGACGGCCCGCCCAACCTGTGGACCGGCCGCTTCGCGGCCACCGTCAGCGACGCCGCGCCGGACGGAAGCGGCGCGCGCGAGGAGCGCTCCAGCGGTCGCTTCTCGTTGCGCGTCGAGGACGCGCGCACGCAACTCGAGCTGTCGTCGCCACTGGGCCAGACGATGGCGCAGGTCTGGCTCGCCGACGGGCACGCGACGCTGCTCGCGGCCGACGGAAAGACCTGGCAGGCGCCGTCGGCCGAGGCGCTCACCGAGCAGGTGTTCGGCTGGCGCGTGCCGCTGGGCAACCTGCCTGACTGGCTCGAAGGCCGCATCGCCGAACCCACCGAGCGCGACGGCACGCGCGTGGTGGCCGGGCGCGAGCACGGCTGGTCGGTGCGCATCGACGCGCACGATGCCGGGCGTCCGCGCCGCCTCGCGCTCGACTGGCCGGTCGATGCCGCGGCGGGCGAGCGCCGCCTCTCGCTGCGCCTGGTGATCGACAGCGCGCTGCGTGTCGATGCACGCCCATGATCGACGTCTTGCACAACCTGCCGGCCCCGGCCAAGCTGAACCTGTTCCTGCACGTCACGGGGCGGCGGCCCGACGGCTACCACCTGCTCGAGACCGTGTTCGAGCTGGTCGACCTGTGCGACCGGGTGCACCTGGCGCGCCGCGACGACGGCGCGATCGTGCGCCGCGACCCGTTGCCGGGCGTTCCACCCGAAGCCGACCTCGCGGTGCGCGCCGCCCGGCTGCTGGCCGCCGAAACCGGCTGCCGGCTGGGCGTGGAGATCGCGCTCGACAAGCGCATCCCGCTGGGTGGCGGCCTGGGCGGCGGCAGCTCCGACGCGGCAACCGTCCTGCTCGGCCTGAACCGGCTGTGGAACCTGCGGCTCGAGCGCCGCCGGCTGATGGCGATCGGCTTGCAGCTGGGCGCCGACGTGCCGGTGTTCGTGTTCGGCCGGCGCGCCTTCGCCGCCGGCATCGGCGAGCGCCTGCGCGCACTGCCCGCCCCGCCGGCGTGGTTCGTGGTCGTGGCTCCGCCGGCGCAGGTGCCGACCGCGGCGGTGTTTGGCTCGGCCGAATTGACACGCGATACGAAACCCCTCAAAATCTTCGGTCTTTCGCGAGAGCGGTCCGTCTTTCGCGGGAAGAACGATCTCGAACCGGTGGTGTGTGCGGCCTGGCCGCCCGTTGCCGAAGCGCTCGCCGCGCTCCGACTCGCCGCCGACCAGGCCGGCGCCGACGGGCGGCTGGCGCGGATGACCGGCTCGGGGGCTTGCGTGTTCTGTCCCGCGCCTGACGAACTGGTCGCCGAGTCGATCCGGCAACGGATGGCGCGGCAGGCGGTCGGATCGGTGTTCGCGGTTCGCTCGCTCGACCGTCATCCGCTGCGCGACTGGTCGTTCGCCTGAGGGCACAGCCTTCGGGCGTGTCGACCCGGGACGACAGGCCGTCGCTTCGTGATGGCGACGGCCCGCTGACAGACCACTGGGGAGTCGCCAAGTTGGTTAAGGCACCGGATTTTGATTCCGGCATTCGAGGGTTCGAATCCTTCCTCCCC
>CAZBTE010000078.1:0-8855 GCA_964494665.1 uncultured Limnobacter sp. | reverse complement strand
GACTACGAACACGGCATCAGTGCGATCGATGCCGGCTTCGAGCGGCCGCTGCTCGACGCGGTGCACCTGATCGTCGAAGGCGATCGCGCGGCGGTCGTCGACACCGGCTCGAACGACTCGCTGCCGCACGTGCTGTCGGCACTCGAAGCGCGCGGGCTGGCGCCGGAGCAGGTCGACTGGGTGATGCTCACGCACGTGCACCTGGACCATGCGGGCGGCGCCGGACTGCTGATGTCGAGGTTCCCGAATGCGCGCCTGACCGTGCATCCGCGCGGTGCA
The DNA here is from genome assembly GCA_964494665.1 of uncultured Limnobacter sp. Taxonomy (GTDB): domain Bacteria; phylum Pseudomonadota; class Gammaproteobacteria; order Burkholderiales; family Burkholderiaceae_E; genus Zeimonas. The sequence continues at coordinate 8,576 of CAZBTE010000078.1, read as the reverse complement.
CGCCACATGATCGATCCGACCAGGCTGACAGCGGCGACGAACGAGGTCTACGGCGAGGACGAAGCGCGTCGCATGTACGGCACCGTGGTGCCGGTGCCCGCCGAGCGGGTCGTCGAGACGCCCGACGGCGCAACGGTATCGTTGAACGGGCGTCGTTTCGAGTTCCTCGATACGCCCGGCCACGCGCGCCACCACGTGTGCATCGTCGACGAGCGCTCGGGGCACGTGTTCGCCGGCGATACCTTCGGGCTGTCGTACCGCGAACTGGACCGCCACGGACGCCAGGCGATCTTTCCGTCGACCACGCCGGTGCAGTTCGATCCGCCGGCGCTGCATGCATCCATCGACCGCCTGCTCGCGCGCGATCCCGGCGCGATCTACGTGACGCATTTCGGGCAGGTGACCGACGTGCAGCGGCGCGGCGAGGACCTGCATCGGCTGATCGACGCGCACGCGCGGCTCGCACTCGATTGCCGCGACGCCGGCGAGGCGCGCGGCGAGCGACTGCGCGAGGGCATCCGGGCGCTGTTGCGCGAGGAAGCGCGCCGCAACGACTGGGCGGTGAGCGAGGCGCAATTGTTCGATCTGTTCCGGATCGACATTGCGCTCAATGCCGACGGCCTCGCGGCCTGGCTCGACGCGACCGGGTGAGCGGCCGGTCGTTCGCGGTCCGGCGCCTCGCGGCCCGGTGCCTCGCGGTCCGGTGCCTCGCGGTCCGGCCGCCGCGCGTTCAGCGCGCCGCGCTCAGGCTTTCGTGGCCGGCGGCACGCCGCGCAGCAATCCGATCATCGCCACGAAGACCTTCGGCGATCCGGCGACCACGCGCTCGGAGAACAGGTAGTCGGCTTCCCCGCTGAAGTCGCCGATCAGTCCGCCGGCTTCGGTGATCAGCAGGCTCCCGGCGGCAACATCCCACGGCGACAGGCCCATCTCGAAGAATCCGTCGAAGCGCCCGCAGGCCACGTAGGCGAGATCGAGTGCCGCCGCGCCCGGGCGCCGGATGCCGCCGGCGCGCTCGGTGACGCTGCGGAAGATCGCGAGGTATTCCTCGAGCTGGTCGAGCTTGCGGTACGGAAATCCGGTTCCGATCAGCGCCTCGTCGAGCTTGGTGCGCTTGGACACCCGGATGCGCCGATCGTTGAGGAACGCGCCGGCACCCTTCGAGGCGGTGAACAGCTCGTCGCGATTGGGATCGTAGACCACGCCCTGTGTGACCACGCCGCGTTGCATCAGCGCGATCGAGACCGCGTACTGAGGCAGGCCGTGAATGAAGTTGGTGGTGCCGTCCAGCGGATCGATGATCCACACGTGATCGGCTTGCTCGACCTTGTGGTCGGCCCCGGCGGGCGCCCGCTTCACGAGATGACCGGACTCCTCTGCTAAGATCGCGTGCTCCGGATAGGCGGTGAGAAGCGTGTCGATGATCGCCTTTTCCGAAGCGTGGTCGACCTCGGTCACGAAGTCGTTGCGCTGCTTGCGCGCCACCGCGAGCGTATCGAGGTCGAGACTCGCGCGGTTGATGATCCGGCCGGCGCGGCGCGCCGCCCGGACCGCCACGTTCAGCATCGGGTGCATGGACGATCGGCCTGTGGACTGAGCAGAACCCGACATTCTAAGGTATCCCCCTGTCCAGCATTCATCGCTCCGCACCAGCGTGGTTCGACCGCGTCGAGTTCGTGCTGGTCGGCACCACTCACCCGGGCAACGTTGGCGCGGCGGCGCGCGCGATGCGCGCAATGGGCCTGCGTCGGCTGGTGCTGGCTGCTCCGCGTGATCCCGGCGTATGTCGCCACGTCGAGGCGCTGGCGCGCGCCAGCCGGGCCGACGACGTGCTCGCGGCCGCGCGCATCGAACCCGACCTGCGCAGCGCGCTGGCCGACAGCACGCTCGTGATCGCCGTCAGTGCCGAGCCGCGCGAGTTCGGGCCGCAGCCGCAGCTGCCGCAGCGCGCCGCGCAGCTGGCGCACGACGAACTGGTCGGCGGCGCCGGGGGTCGCGTGAGCTTCGTGTTCGGCTGCGAACGCACCGGCTTGTCGATCGAGGACGTCGGCCTGTGCCAGGCGTTGTGCAGCATTCCCGGTGAAGACGACTACGCGTCGCTGAACCTCGCGCAGGCCGTGCAGGTCATCGCGTGGTGCCTGCGCGCGCATTCGATGAGCACCCCGGGCGGGTCCGTCGCCGGCGCTGCGCCCGACGCGCTGGCCACGACACTGCGGCAGCCGGCCACTCACGCCGAGGTCGAGGCGATGTTCGTTCACCTGGAGCGCGCGCTGGTGCGCATCGGATTCCTCGACCCGGGTCATCCGAAGAAGCTGATGCCGCGGCTGCGCCGGCTGTTCGCGCGCACGCGTCTCGAAGTCGAAGAAGTGGCCATCCTGCGCGGCATCTGTACGCAGATCGAGCGCCAGGGCGAGTGTCAGGGCGAGCGCGACGGCGAGCGCGACGGCGAGCGTCAAGGCGGGGTATCGCGATGAGCCGACGCATCGCGGCCGTCTACATGCGCGGCGGCACCAGCAAGGGCGTGTTCTTCCACGTGCGCGACCTGCCGCGCTCGACGCGCGAGCGCGACGCGCTGCTGCTGCGCGTGGTGGGCAGCCCCGATCCGTATGGTCGTCACACCGACGGCATGGGCGGGGCCACGTCGAGCACCAGCAAGGTGGTGCTGATCGGCCCGTCCGCGCGCGACGACTGCGACGTCGACTACCTGTTCGGCGCCGTGTCGATCGGCGAACCGCTGATCGACTGGTCGGGCAACTGCGGCAACCTGTCTGCGGCGGTCGGGCCGTTCGCGATCTCCGAGGGGCTGGTGGCGCCGGTCGACGGGCTGACGCGGGTGCGTATCTGGCAACAGAACATCGGCCAGCGCATCGACGCGTTCGTGCCGGTGCGTCACGGGGAAGTGCTCGAGGAGGGCGCGTTCATGGAGGACGGCGTGCCGTTTTCCGGTGCCGAGATCCGCCTCGAATTCCTCGAGCCCGAGGCCGGGCGCGAGCCCGGGCACGCCGCGCAGGCGGACGCACATTCCGAGGCGGGTGAGGCCGAGGCCGATCCTGTCGCACTGCTGCCCACCGGCGCGCCGCAGGACGAACTGCCGGTACCGGGGCTGGGTCGGCTGCGCGTGACGATGATCACGGCCGGCAATCCGACCGTGTTCGTGCGCGCCGATGCGCTCGGGCTGAATGGCCGCGAGTTGCCCGATGACGTCAACCGCAAGCGCAAACTGCTCGCGCAGCTCGAGGCGATTCGCGCCGCGGCGGCGGTGCGCATGGGTCTGGCCGAAAGCGCGGCGTTCGCCAGCGCACATCGTCCGGCCACGCCGAAGGTCAGCTGGGTCGCGCGGCCCGCCGGCTACCGCACCAGCGCCGGACTGGAGGTGAGCGCCGATCGCATCGACGTGCTGGCGCGCATCGTCTCGATGGGAAAGCTGCACCACGCGTTCACAGGCACCGGCTCGATCGCGCTGGCTGCAGCAGCGGCGCTGCCCGGCACGGTGGTCAACGAGGTGGCGCGTACGCTGCCCGGCGTGCCGACCCGCATCGGCCACGTCTCCGGGGTACTTGCCGTGGGTGCCGAAGTGTCGCGCGGGCCGGGCGGCTGGCGCTTCGACAAGGCGGTGCTGTCGCGCAGCGCGCGCCGCCTGATGAGCGGTTGGGTGCACCTGCCCGGACCGAAGACCGGTGCGCCGGCAGGGGCTGGCCAAAGCGCTTAAACTGAAACGTTCACCGAGTTGCGGAGCCCGCAAGATGTTCGAACGCCTGCGCGAAGACATCGCCACCGTCGTCGAGAAGGACCCGGCCGCCCGGTCCACGCTCGAGGTGCTGCTGTGTTATCCGGGCGTGCACGCGCTGGTGCTGCATCGTGCTGCCCATGCGCTGTGGGGCTCGGGCCTGCACACGCTGGCGCGGGCGGTTTCGCACCTCGCGCGCCTGTTCACCGGCATCGAGATCCATCCGGCCGCGCGCATCGGCCGGCGCGTGTTCATCGACCACGGCATGGGCGTGGTGATCGGCGAGACTGCAGAGGTCGGCGACGACTGCACCATCTACCAGGGCGTCACGCTCGGCGGCACGTCGCTCGATCGCGGCAAGCGGCATCCCACGCTCGGCAAGGGAGTGGTGGTCGGCGCGGGCGCCAAGGTGCTCGGGCCATTCACGGTGGGAGACGGGGCGCGCATCGGTTCGAATTCGGTGCTGGTCAAGGCCGTGCCGGCGGGCGCCACGGCGATGGGCATTCCGGCGCGCGTGATCGTCGAGGGGGCCGACCAGCGTCGCGAGGCGCAGGCCGCGAAGATGGGGTTCTCCGCCTATGCGATCACGCAGGGCGGTGACGATCCGCTGTCGCTCGCGCTGCATCGCCTGATCGATCACGTTGCCGAACAGGACCGCGTGATCGAGCAGTTGCAGGCAGCACTGGCGCGCCTTGGCGGCGAGGTGACGGAGTCGGCCGAACCGCTCGACGCGCCGACACTGAACCGGATGGTGGAATAGCGCCGGGCGGCGCCGCGCGCCGCTACGGCCCGACCGACGACCAGCCCGAGGCGTGCGCCCGCAGGAAGCCGCCGCGCGCTACGCCGTGCGCACCGTCTGCGTGCCAGTCGGGCAGTACCCGGCGCAACGCAGGCGCGCCGTCCAGTTGCCACCGATGGCACGCCGGCCGATGCGTGTGCCCGTGCACGATCGTGTGCGCATCCGCTGCACGCAGCGCCGCATCGACCGCAGCGTCGTTGACGTCACCCGGTTCGACGTCGTCCATCGCACGTGCCGCCTGCACGCGCCGGCTCTCGCCGCGCAGCTCGCGCGCGATGTGCAGCCGCTCGGCCAGAGGCCGGCGCAGGAAATCGCGCTGCCACGCGGGGCTGCGCGCCAGCGCGCGCGCCTGCTGGTAATCGGCATCGTCGGTGCACAGCGCGTCGCCGTGCGCGAGCAGCACCGTCTCGCCGAACAGCCTGACGGTGCACGGGTCCTCCAGCATCACGGCGCCGGTGCGCGCACCGAACGACTCAGCGGGGCGCTGCGCGGCATCGGCCGGGAAGGGCACGTCGAGCAGGAAATCACGGTTGCCGCGCATCACCCACACCCGTGTGCCGGCGGCCGTGAGCGCGGCGAGGCGCCCGATCAGCGCCTGTGCGGCCGCGTCGGGCTGGTCGTCGCCCACCCAGGCCTCGAACAGGTCGCCCAGCAGAAAGAGGTGCGCCACGCCGCGCGCGTGCGCGTCGAGCCGATCGAGGAACCACGCGGCGGTGCGCGGGTCGTGATCGCCCAGATGCATGTCGGAGCAGAACAGCGCAGCCTCGTGCGCCGAAGCCCCGACTTCGATCATCGCAGTGGACGTGTTCAGCGCGCGCCGGCCACCACCGACATCGAGTCGATCACGACCGCCTCGGCCGGCACGTCCTGGTACGGGCCCACCGTGGTGGTGCGCACCTTGCGGATCGCGTGCACCACGTCGAGCCCCTTGACCACCTTGCCGAACACCGCGTAGCCGTGGCCGTCGGGCTGGGGATAGTTCAGGCCCTGGTTGTCGACCACGTTGATGAAGAACTGGCTGGTGGCCGAGTTCGGATCGCCGGTGCGCGCCATCGCGACCCAGCCGGTGTCGTTCTTCAGGCCGTTCTTCGACTCGATGGCGATCGGTGCGCGCGTCGCCTTCGGTCGCATCGTGCCCTTGTACAGGTCGGTGGTGAAGCCTCCGCCCTGGATCATGAAGCTGCCGATCACGCGATGGAAGATCGTGCCGCCGTAGAAGCCGTCGTTCACGTACTGCAGGAAGTTGGCCACGCTGAGCGGCGCCTTGTCGGGGTACAGCTCGATGACGAACTCGCCCATCGAGGTCTTGACCAGCACTTGCGGGTTGGTGGCTGCACCGGCGCCCTCCGGGGCCGCGGACAGGGCTACGACGAGGGCGCCGATCAGCGGCAGTTTCTTGAACATCGCTTGCTCCGTGAAGTCAGGGTCTGGATTGGGTCGGGCGTGTCGGCGACACCCTGGCGAGAAGTTCGCGCGCCAGCGCGAGCTTGTCGCGCGCGGCGCGATTGCCGGCGTCGGCATCGGTGGCGCGCAGGTAGGCGCGTTCGGCCAGGCGCAGGTAGACGTCGCCCAGGTTCTCGTGCGCCAGCGCGTACGACGGCAGCGCGCGCAGCGCGTCTTCGAGCGAGGCGCGCGCGCGGTCGAGGTCGCCACGGGCGGCGTGCAGCGCGGCGAGGTTGTTGTAGGGCTCGGGCAGTTCGGGGAAATCCTGCGTGAGCAGCTCGAAGGTCTGGATCGCCGCGTCGGTACGACCGCGCTCGGCAAGGATCACGCCGCGCTGGAAGCGCAGTTGCGCGTCGCCCGGCGATGTCTTCAGGCCCGCTTCGATGACGGCCAGTGCCTCGTCGGTGCGTCCCGCGCCGAGCAGCGTACGTGCCTCGGCGAGAGCGCGGCTCGCGGCGAGCGGGTCGCGCTCGGCCGGCGCGGCTGCAGCGGCCGGCGTGGCGGGTGCCTGCGTCGACGCTTGCTGCGCGGCGGGTTCCTGCGTCGGCGCTTGCTGCGCGCCGGCAGCGCCTGCCGGCACGATGCAGGCGGCGCAGATCAGCAGGGTCGACGCTGCTATACTCGATCGCATCCGCGCATTCTAGCCAATCGCGTGCTGTCGGCTCCGGCTGTCGCGTGCCTGCGCGAAGCCAAGGCCCGCCCGATCCGGCCGCGACCCATGCTCCGACTCTACAACTCGCTCACCCGCAGCAAGGAAGAATTCGTTCCGCTCGAAGCGGGCAAGGTGCGCATGTACGTCTGCGGCATGACCGTCTACGACTACTGCCACGTCGGGCACGCGCGGGTGCTGGTGGTGTTCGACATGGTGCGACGCTGGCTGCGCGCGTCGGGCTATCGCGTGACCTACGTGCGCAACATCACCGACATCGACGACAAGATCATCCGGCGCGCGGTGGAGAACGGCGAGACGATCGCCAGCCTCACCGGGCGTTTCATCGCGGCGATGCACGAGGATGCCGAGGCGCTGGGTGTCGAGCCGCCCGACCACGAGCCGCGCGCCACGCAGTTCCTGCCGCAGATGCTCGGCCTGATCGAGCTGCTGGAGAAGAACGGGCTGGCCTATCGGGCGGGCGACGGCGACGTCAACTATGCGGTGCGGCGCTTTCCCGGCTATGGTCAGCTGTCGGGAAAGTCGCTCGACGACCTGCGTGCCGGCGAGCGGGTCGCGGTCGACGACGCCAAGCAGGATCCGCTCGACTTCGTGCTGTGGAAGGCCGCCAAGCCCGGCGAGCCCGACGAAGCGAAGTGGGAGTCGCGCTACGGCTTCGGTCGTCCGGGCTGGCACATCGAGTGCTCGGCAATGGCCACCAGCCTGCTCGGCAAGACGCTCGATATCCACGGCGGAGGCGCCGACCTGCAGTTTCCGCACCACGAGAACGAGATCGCGCAGAGCGAAGGCGCGCTGAAGTGCCGCTTCGTGCGCTACTGGATGCACAACGGCTTCGTGCGCGTGGACGACGAGAAGATGTCGAAGTCGCTCGGCAACTTCTTCACCGTGCGCGAGGTGCTGCGCAAGTTCGACGCCGAGGTGCTGCGGCTGTTCATCCTGCGCGCGCACTATCGCAGTCCGCTCAACTACTCCGATGCGCACCTCGAAGACGCGCGCCAGGCACTGCTGCGGCTGTACGGCGCATTGTCCGACGAGTCCGCTGCCGTCGACGAGTCCGGGCCGATCGACTGGTCGGACGCGATGGCGGCGCGCTTTCGCGACGCGATGGACGACGACTTCAATACACCGGTGGCGCTGTCGGTGTTGTTCGACCTCGCGAGCGAGCTGAATCGCGCGCGCGCGACCGACGCACCGGATGCTGCGGCGCTCGAAGCGCGGTTGCGCCGGCTGGCCGGCGTGCTGGGCCTGCTCGGCCGCTTGCCGGGCGAGGTGCGGCGTACGGGCCTGCGCGGCAGCGACGCGTTGCAGGCGTCCGAAGGCCCGCAGGACGCGCACATTGAAGCGCTGATCGCCGAGCGCGCGGCGGCCAAGAAGGCGCGCGATTTCGGCCGCGCCGACCGCATCCGCGACGAACTGGCCGCAGGCGGCATCGTGCTCGAGGACACGCCGGCCGGCACGGTCTGGCGGCGCGCCTGATCCCGCGACGCGCGCCCGTCCGATGAAGCCGCAATACTGGGATGCCGCCTGCCGCGCGCTCGCGCGCCGCGACCGCACCATGGGCCGCATCATCCGCGCCGCCGGTCCGGTGCACCTGATGTCGCGCGGCGATGCCTTCCAGACGTTGGCGCGTTCGATCGTCGGCCAGCAGATCTCGGTCAAGGCGGCGCAATCGGTGTGGCTGCGCTTCGCCGCGACGGCCGGCGAGGTCGCGCCGGCGCGCGTGGCGCGCATGCGCACCAGCACGCTGCGCAACTGCGGCCTGTCCGAACGCAAGGCCGAATACCTGAAGGATCTCGCGGCGCGCTTCGTGTCGCGCGAGGTCGATCCGGCCCACTGGCCGGGTTGCACCGACGAGGCGATCATCGAGGAGCTGTGTTGCGTTCGCGGCATAGGGCGCTGGACAGCAGAGATGTTCCTGATATTCAATCTGCTGCGCC
>CAZBTE010000077.1:0-8871 GCA_964494665.1 uncultured Limnobacter sp. | reverse complement strand
CCGGCCGGTTTCGAGTACCTGAAGTCCAACGGCACCAACGTGTTCACCTATCTCGAAGGCGGCTGGACACAGGTGCGCAACAACGGCGTCATCGAGACGGTCCAGATGGTGCTCGACGGCCCGAGCGTCGACGCGCTGCTGAAGAAGAACAACATCGACCCGCGCAACGACATGATCGTGTGCGCGCAGGGCGCGCAAAGCGCCGGCAACGTGATGGCGCAGGGCCGCTGCTGGTACACGCTGCGTTACTGGGGCGTCGACAAGGCCAACCTGGCGCTGCTGAACGGCGGCAACCAGTGGAACGGCTCGGGCGGCGCGCTGCAGCCGGCGGCGGACTACTTCCAGGCGGCCGCCACCACGCCGCCGAACAGCGGCACGATTTCGGTGAAGAGCCTGCAGGTCGACAACACGCAGCTGCAGGCCACCGTCGAGGACATGCTGAAGGTCGTTCCGTCGAGCGACGTGAACCAGCGTACCGACGGCGTGTTCATCTGGGACGCGCGCGAGGTTGGCCAGTTCAGCGCCGGCGAGTACCTCGAAGGCAACGACGTGCAGGCCGCGAACTGCTCGTCGATCACGCCCGGGGTGCCGTACTGCCTGGCCGTCACGACCTTCAACTACATGGGCAAGTTCCAGAACGGCGGCTCCCGGCAGGGGCGTCCGTTCGGCGCGCTGCAGCTGAACTTCGCCAACCTGCTCGACGCCACGCAGGGCTTCAGCTGGAAGCCCAAGGCGGCGCTGCAGGCGTACATGGACGGGCAACTCGACGCCAACGGCTACGGATTCGTCGACGGCACGTACCGGCACGTGGGACAGGGCAACGCGTACCAGCCGGGCGATGTAATCTACGGCTATTGCGAGACCACGTTCCGCGCCATGATCACCGGCGTGGCCACCGCCGTGGTGCTCGGCCTGCCCACGCGTTTCTACGACGGCGCCATGGTGGAGTGGAACTCGCTGTCGCACATGAAGGATCGCAACGGCGTCGACCTGCTGCCGGCCGATTCGCCGTGGCGCACCGATGTCCGGTCGGTCTTCCGGCAGGCTGCGAGTGCTGCGACCATCGCGCCGCGCGTCGTCACCGGCCCCTATGCCCGCTCTGCCAATTCCATCGTGCGCTCCGACACCGCCTACAAGACCGGCGAGACGTCCGTTGCGGCCGGCGGCGGCGGTGGCGCCGGCGCGCCGACCAATCCGTGCGGAGGCTGATGCCGCCCGCACGGCGTCGATGACGAGACGGCCGGGCATGCCCGGCCGTCGTTTCGTGGTGTCGGTCGCGTTGGCCGCCGTAGCGCTGCTCTCGGGCTGCACCGAGCGCCCGCCAGCGCCTTCGGTCGAGTCGTTCCTCGCGCGCCACTGGGCCGATCCGCTGCCGCCGCAGGGCACCCCTCCGCAGGCGTTCTCCCCGCTGGAAGCCTCGTTGTCGCCGCGAGCCTGCGGTCAGTGCCACGTCGAGCAGTACGAAGCATGGCGCGAGAGCCTGCACAGCCGGACGGTCGGCCCGGGCCTGCTGTGGCAGCTGAAGCTGATGGACCAGGCGCAGGCCAATCGCTGCCTGCGCTGTCACGCGCCGCTCGCCGAGCAGAAGGCGCTGCTCGCACTCGAGCATGGCTGGGAAGGTGCGCCGCCCGTGCCGCCTCCCGGCTACGTGGGAGTCGATCTCGCGCACGACGGCCTGGTGTGCGCGGCCTGTCACGTGCGCGGGCACCAACGCTTCGGCCCGCCGGCACGCGCCGGCGGCAGCGGCGCGAAATCCGCGCCGGAAGTCGCGAGCGCCAGGCGCGGCGATGGCTCGGTTGCCGGCGCCGGCGGGCTGCCGCACGGCGGCTTCACTGTATCGGAGGCGTTCCAGGACAGCCGCTTCTGCGCGCACTGCCACCAGTTCCCCGAGGACGGCCCGCGCCTGGCCGGCAAGCTGTTCGAAGACACGTGGGAGCAGTGGGCGGCCAGCCCGATGGCAGGCGAGCACACCTGCCAGTCGTGCCACATGCCCGATCGCAAGCATCGGTGGCGCGGCATCCACGATCCCGAGACCACGCGCAGCGCGGTGGACATCGCGTTGCGCATCGAGCCGCTCGGCGACGGTCGCTGGGCAGCGCGCACCCGGGTGCGCAACGTCGGTGCCGGCCATCACTTCCCGACCTACATGGTGGCCAAGGTCGAACTGAGCCTGGTTCGCCGTGACGCCGACGGCAGCGCGCACGCACTCGGGCAGCACGTGATCGGCTGGATGACCGATACGCAGATCACACGCGAGATCTTCGACACGCGCATTCCCGCCGGCGAAGCGCGCGACTTCGACGACCGCTTCGACGCACCGCACGCCGACTGGCACCTCGAACTGGTGGTGCGCGTGAAGCCCGGCGAGCACTACGAGCGCATGTACCGCGAGCACCTGGCCCGGCGCGACGAACTGCCGCCGGCGGCCGTGCCGCATCTGCAGCGTGCGCTGCAGCAGGTGGTGTCGGCGGAGTACGAGCTGACCCGCCTGACGGTGCGCCCGGCGATTGCAAATTGAAAGATTGCCTCCGTCGGGCTGCGCGCTGCAATTGCGCGTGCCGCTCGCCTGCCCGATAAGCCCTTGATCCTGAACGACCTCGTCGCTGGCACGGTGTGTGCGTTCGGACTCCAACGGCACAATGCGCCGTGCATCGCTCGACCATGACTCCGATCCGTGTCGTCACCGTGCTGGTGTCCGGGCTGCTGCTGGCAGCCATGGGCGCGCAGGCGGCCGAACCCCAACCGCCGCGCCTGAAGTATCGGGCGCGGGGGGCGGTGTGCGCCTGCGACTCCGGCATGAGTGAAGACGAGATCCGCAAGGCATGGGAAGCGCGCTTCGGAGCGCAGGCCACGCAGCCGGCGCGCTCCGTGGGGCCGGGCGACGCCCCGGCCACAACGCCACGGGATGCGGTGAACGAGGACGACAAGAGGAAGGAGGCAGGCAGATGAGGCACAAGCACCGAGGGACGAGCTGGTTGCAGTGGTTGTGGCGCGGGGGCCTGCTGTCGGCCGCGGCGATCGCCATGGCGTTGCTGGCGGGCATCCATCACGAACGCGGCGACGAAGCCGCGACGCAGGCCGGCGGCTGGGGTAGCGAGGCGGTTGCGGCGCTGGCCGACGGCGCCTCGCGCATCTCGCCGATGCCGCTGGCCAACGCCTGCGGCCTCGGCGCGTCGAGCTGCTTCAAGTGCCACAACGGCACGCGCGCGCCCGCTCCCGGCATGGACGCGGCGAAGTCGCCGTGGCACGCGCACCACGCGAAGGTGAACAACTCGTGCGCAGGCTGCCACAAGGGCAATCCGCGAATCATGAAGGAGGACATCGCGCACGCGAAGATGATCGCCAAGCCTCGCGACGACTCGGGCGGCTCGTGCGCCGGCTGTCATTCCAACGACCTGGCCAAGGTCCAGGGCGCGTATCAAGCAACCGCCGGAGCGAAGTGAAATGAAAAGAATCGCCCTCTTGCCCGGCGCCGCCACCTGCTGTGCCGCGCTGCTCGCCGCCGCGCTGCCGCTTTCCGCGGCCGCCGGCCCGACGATCCAGTTCGGTGACCAGGGATCGCTGACGATCACCTACGCGCTGCAGGGATGGATGCAGCACCGCAGCTTCTCGGCGGTGAACCACTCCGGTTCGTCCACCGACGCCTTCCTGCGGCGCAACCGGCTCACGTTCTCCGGCCAGTACAACGACTACGTCGGGTTCTACGCGCAGATCGAAGCCGGCAACGACAGCCGCTTCGGCCAGGACAACCGCAGCGTCTACTACCGCGATGCGTACGTCACGCTCGACTACCGCGACGACCTGCGCTTCATCGCCGGGCGCTTCAAGAACACCTTCTCGCGCGAAAACCTCGAGGCGTGCCTCGAGCCGCTCACGCTCGACCGGGCCGAGGTGCTGTCTTACACGCCGTTTGCCGGCAGCCGCGACACCGGCCTGGCGATCTGGGGCAACCTGCTCGACGCGCGCCTGCAGTACCGCTTCATGGTGGCCGACGGGCGCGAAGGGCAGTACGTCGCGAAGGACGGCGTGCGACTCACCGCGCGCGTGCACTACAGCTTCTGGGATCCGGAGTTCAACTACGGCTATCTCGGCACCTACCTGGGCACGGCCAAGGTGCTCACCATCGGCGCCGCGTACGACACGCAGCCCAACGTCGCCTACGGCAACTGGCTGCAGCGCAGCAACATGAAGGACTACAAGGCCTGGACCGTCGACGCGTTCATGGAGTACCCGGCCCGCAGCGGCGTCTACACCGTCTCGGGCGCTGCCTTCAAGTACGACACCGGCGGCGCGGTCAACGAGGCCCCCGATCCCGACCTGCCGGTCAACAGCGACCTGAAGGGCTACTACCTGAAGGCGGGCTACATGCTGCCCGGCAAGGTCGGCAGCGGGCGGCTGCAGTTCTTCGCGCGCCACGAGAACTCCGACTACGGAATCCAGGTCGGCAACGCCGAGTACTACGACCAGAAGTGGAACAGCATCGGCGCCAACTGGTATCTCGACGGCCAGAAGCTCAAGGTGAGCCTCGAGTACGCGAAGGTGAAGTTCGACACGCCGGACCCCACCAACCGTGCACTGCGCGACTATAATCAGTTCACGCTGGGCTTGCAGTTCATCTTCTGACCGCGCCGTGAGGGTCTTGCTCCGCGCCGGTCGTTCGAATCGCGGGGTATCGACATAGGATCGCTGCCGATCGCGGGCGTGCCCGGGCAGGGCACGCCTGCTGCTTCCGCGCTGCGCGGCCGGGCACGGTTGCTCGGCTGGGGCGTGCTCGGCGGACTCGTCTACGCGATCGCCGGTTCGTTCTGGCACGATGACCGCGCGGCGTGGCTGTGGGCCGCGCTGGCGGCGGCCGTGCTCGCCTGGGCGGTGGCGCGCGTGTTCGCCGAGCTTGCCGCGCTCGCCGCGCTGCAGGGCGGCGTGCGGCGCGCCTCCGAGGGCAGCTTCGATCCGATCCCGGTCGAACCGCACGCCGGCACCTTCGTCGGACGTCTCATCCCCGAGTACAACACCACCATCTCGACGTTCGGCGTCACCTTCCAGAGCGTGGTCGAGTGCCAGGGGCGCTTCCTCGACGAGCGCAACCGGATCAACACGATCCTGCAGAGCCTGCCGGTGGGTGTGCTCAGCATCGGCGACGACCTGCGCGTGAACACCGCCAACCGCCAGGCCGACGCGGTGCTCGGCGTCGAGCCGGGCAGCATGGTCGGCGCCAACCTGTTCGACCTGCTCGTGCTGGCCGAGCGTGACCGCTCGCTGCTGCGCGACGCCTTCCTGTACAAGTACCCGGTGCGCAACCACGAGATCGGGCTGAGGCTGAACGGCAAGACGCGCTACATCGCGCTCAGCCTCGCCTTCTACAACGAAGCCGAGAACGACATGGGCAGCGTGCTCGCGCTGCAGGACATCACCGAGCACCGGGCGCTGATGGAGACGGTGACGATGCGCGAGAAGCTGGTGGCCATGGGCCAGCTTGCGGCCGGCGTCGCGCACGAGCTGAACACGCCGCTGGGCAGCGTGCTGGGCTACGCGCAGCTGCTCGAACGCGGCGCCGAAGACCGTCCCAAGCTGGCCGGCTACGCGCGCATCATCGCCGAGGAGACGCGGCGCTGCTCGCGAGTGGTGCAGGAGCTGCTCGGTTACGCGCGCAAGGACGAATGCAGCGACGAGACCTGCGACGTGAACCAGCTGGTGCGCGAGCTGGTCGAGACCTTCGTCGACTGCCGGCTCAAGCGCTACCGGATCGAGGCCTGCATGGACCTGGCGCCGGGCGCGCTGATCGCCGAAGGCGCCTGCGGCCAGCTCGACATCGTGCTCACCAACCTGATCGTCAACGCCATTCACGCGCTCGACAAGGTGCCCGACCCGCGCATCACGGTGCGTACCTGGCAGGAAGACCAGCAGGTGTTCGTCAGCGTGACCGACAACGGGCCCGGCGTCGCGCCCGACGTGCGCGGGCGCCTGTTCGATCCGTTCTTCACCACCAAGTCGGTCGGACAGGGCACCGGCCTCGGATTGCCGATCAGCAACGCGATCGTCTCGCGTCGCGGCGGGTACATCGAGTACGACGCCGACTACACCGACGGCGCGCGCTTCGTCGTCGCGCTGCCTGCGGTAGACCTCGGGCGCGTGCGGCAATGATGGCAAAGGCCGTCGACGCGAGGGTCGCGCCGGAAGACGCGTTGCCGCGCATCCTCGTGGTCGAGGACGACAAGCGCATGCGCGAGCTGATCGTCGCCGTGCTCGGCGAGCTCGACATGCGCTTCGAGGTGGCCACCGCCGCCAATGCGCACGACGCGATGGACCTGTTCGAGGCCGCGCACGCGGCGGTCGTGCTCACCGACCTGCGCATGCCCGGTGCCGACGGCCTGCACCTGCTGAAGTTCGTCAAGCAGCGCAACGCGCAGACGCAGGTGGTGCTGATCACCGGTCACGGCACGGTCGAATCGGCGGTCGAAGCGCTCAAGCAGGGCGCCTACGACTACGTCGAGAAGCCGTTCGACACGGTCAAGCTGCGCTGCGTGGTCGAAAACGCGCTGCGCCATTACCTGCTGTCCACCGAGAACCTGCGCCTGCGCCAGCAGCGCCGCGCGTTCGAGGAGGGCGGCGAGATCATCGGCCAGTCGCAGGCGCGTGAACAGGTCGAGCGCCTGATCGCCGCGGCGGCCGCATACGACTCGAGCGTGCTGGTGAGCGGGCCGAGCGGCAGCGGCAAGGAGCTCGCGGCGCGGCAGATCCACCTGCGCAGCGCGCGCAAGGACAAGCCGTTCGTCGTCATCAACTGCGCCGCGATTCCCGAGACGCTGATCGAGAGCGAGCTGTTCGGCTACCGCAAGGGCGCATTCACCGGCGCCGAGCGCAACAAGATCGGCCTGTTCGAGGCCGCCGACGGCGGCACGCTGTTCCTCGACGAGATCAACAACGCGCCGATGTCGTTGCAGGCCAAGCTGCTGCGCGTGGCGCAAGACGGCGTCTTCTACCCGGTCGGTGCCACCGAACCCGTCAGTGTCGACGTCCGGCTGATCGCTGCCAGCAACCGGCCGATGGCCGAGCTGGTGGAGAGCGGGCAGTTCCGCGAAGACCTGTTCTACCGGCTGTCGGTGATGGAGATCCCGATTCCGCCGCTGCGCGAGCGGCGCGAGGACATCCCGCTGCTGGCCTACTACTTCCTGAACAAGCACTCGGTGCGGCTGGGCAAGCGGATCACCGGGCTCAAGACCGCGGTGCTCGGCGCGCTGATGCGCCACGATTGGCCGGGCAACGTGCGCGAGCTCGAGAACGTCGTGCAACGCATGATGATCCTCACCGAGACCGACCCGATCGGCACCGACGTGCTGCCGCCGCGGCTGGTCGGGCAGGCCGGCGTGCACGTGCGCGCGCTCGACTACCTGTCGCCGCGCAGCCTCGACGAGCTCGAGGCCTACTTCATCGGCAAGACGCTGCGCGAGACCAAGGGCGACCGCGCGCTGGCCGCCGAGATCCTCGGCATCGACAAGTCGACGCTGTGGCGCAAGGTCAAGCGCTACGGCATCGAGGAGTGATCCACGGGTTCCCCGCCAGGGCGCGAAGCCGGATACGCCTGATCGCGTAACATCCCGCGCCATGCCGCTCGAATCGCCGATCCGTCCGCCCACGCGACCGGGCATGGCATGGCGCGACGCCGGGACCACGTACACGGTCAACGGCCTGATCGGCTTCATCTTCGCGGCCACCGGGCCGGTGGCGGTGATCCTCGCGGTGGGCACGCGCGGCGGGTTGTCCG
Source organism: uncultured Limnobacter sp. (assembly GCA_964494665.1). Lineage (GTDB taxonomy): Bacteria > Pseudomonadota > Gammaproteobacteria > Burkholderiales > Burkholderiaceae_E > Zeimonas. The sequence goes on along the minus strand of CAZBTE010000077.1, from coordinate 1,109 downwards.
AATCCGACCTCGCGTCGTGGATCTTCGGCGCGTTTTTCCTCAACGGACTGGTCACGCTGCTGTTCTGCTGGCTGTACCGGCAACCGCTGGCGTTCTTCTGGACCATTCCCGGCACGGTGCTGGTGGGCCCGGCGCTGGGGCACCTGAGCTTTCCCGAGGTGATCGGCGCCTTCGTGGCCACGGGGCTGCTGATGCTGCTGCTCGGCCTGAGCGGCTGGGTACGGCGCGCGATGTCCGCGGTGCCGATGCCGATCGTGATGGGCATGGTGGCCGGCGTGTTCCTGCGCTTCGGACTCGACCTGGTGCGCTCTTTGCACGAGGACGCCGCGATCGCCGTGCCGATGGTGATCGCGTTCCTGCTGCTCAACGCCTGGCACGCGGCCGGGCGCCGGCTCCCGCCGCTGCTCGGCGCGTTGGTCGTCGGTGCGCTCGCGGTGGCACTGTCGGGGCGCTTTGCGCCCGAGCTGTCGAGTGCCGTGGTGCTGGCGCGGCCCAACCTGTACCTGCCCGAGTGGTCGCTGCAGGCGATGATCGAGCTGGTGGTGCCGCTGGCGATCACCGTGCTGGTGGTGCAGAACGGGCAGGGCTTCGCGGTGCTCAAGGCGGCCGGCCACGAGGCGCCGATCAACGCGATCACGGTGGCGTGCGGCATCGGCTCGATGGCCACGGCCTTCGTCGGCACGGTGTCCACCTGCCTGACCGGCCCCACCAACGCGATCCTCTCGGCCTCGGGCGAGCGTGCGCGGCACTACACGGCCGGCCTGGTCGTGGGCGCGCTGGCGCTCGCCTTCGGCCTGCTGTCGCCGTTCTTCACGCGGCTGATGCTCGCCACGCCGCCGGCCTTCATCGCCACGCTGGCCGGGCTGGCGATGCTGCGCGTGCTGCAGACGGCGTTCGTGACCGCGTTCGGCGGCCGCTTCACGCTCGGCGCGCTGGTGACCTTCCTGGTCACGGTGGCCGACATCGCGATCCTGAACGTCGGCGCGGCGTTCTGGGGGCTGGTCGCCGGCTGCCTCGTTTCCTGGCTGCTCGAACGCGCCGATTTCGCCACGCTGGGCAAGGCGTAGCGACGCGCGCCTTCGTGCGCGCGCCGCGCCGCTCCGGCGCCG
>CAZBTE010000076.1:0-8943 GCA_964494665.1 uncultured Limnobacter sp. | reverse complement strand
CGTCGCGGGGGCCGCCATGATGATGAAGTTCGATTACTGGCGGCTGATGCGCGAGGCGTGACCGCAGGCCCCCCCCGGCACCAGAGGGCAGCCCGCGGGCAGCCCGCGCAATTGCGGGGCGGTGTCTAGCCGGTGCTCCAGATGCGCGGCTTGCGCATTCCGGCGATCTTGCAGGCCTGCTTGACGTAGCCGTACGGGAACAGCCCGAACAGCGCGTCGCGCGCCTCGTCGCCCTTGCCGCGCTCCTTGGCGAGGAAGCGCATTACGAAGCGGGTGTCGGCCGGTATCTGGTGCTCATCGTAGTACTCGCGCATGAACTTGAGCACTGCCCAGTGCTCGTCGGTCAGCTCGACGCCTTCGCGTTCGGCCAGAACGCGCGCCACCGCCGGACTCCAGTCGTAGGGGTCGATCAGGTACCCCTCCTCGTCGGTACGGATGGCTCCTTGCTGCGTCGCTTCGGACATGGTGTCTCCCCCGTTGCGTTCTCGTGTCGGCGCGCGCCGCCCTCGCAGCGTGCACAGCCCAATCGTAGCGGCATAAGAGCGCTTGCACATACCCCTTAAGACGTATGCGCGGCGATTTCGCCCGCGGCGCTCGGCGGTTCGCAGTTGCGAATCGGGTATCGTAGGCGCCGTGCGGCAATCGCCGCCCGTATCCAGCATTCATGACCGAGGAACTTCCGTGATCCGTGAAACCGAAGGCGACATCCTGCTGAGCAAGGCTCAGGTGATTGCCCATGGCATTGCCCCGCATGACCACTTCGACACCGGGCTGGCGCTCGCGCTGCGCGAGCGCTGGCCGTCGATGGTGCGCGACTATCGCCACGCCATCCACAACAAGCCGCTCGCGTCCGGCGAGATCTGGGTCTGGGCGGGCGTCGACGCCGACGGCAGCACGCGCGGGATCGTCAACCTGATCACGCAGGACATGCTGCATGGGGGGCCGGGCGCGAAGCCGGGCAAGGCCACGCTGGAGAACGTCGGACGCGCGCTCAAGGCGCTGGCGCGCCACGTGCGCGAGGAGAAGGTGCGCAGCGTTGCGCTGCCGCGGCTGGCAACCGGGGTCGGCGGGCTCGAATGGAGCGACGTCAAGCCGCTGGTGCAGCAGTACCTCGGCGATCTCGACGTGCCGGTGCTCGTCTACGAGGTCTATCGCAAGGGTGTCCAGGCCGACGAAGGGATCGGCTGACGGGCCGCCGTCGGCTCCTGTCGAGGGCGGACGACAATGACGACGCCGGGCTTCCGGGGCGTCTACCCGATCCTGGCCACGCCGTTTCGCGACGATGAACGCGTGGACGAGGACTCGTTGCGCGCGCTGCTGTCCTTCATGGCCGGGCTCGGCGTCGAGGGCGTGACGGTGCTCGGCGTGCTCGGCGAAGCCAACCGGATGAGCGATCGCGAACGCGAGACGGTGGTGCGCACGGCCGTCGAGGTCGCCGGGCGGCGGATGTCGGTGATCGTCGGCATCTCGCACCCCGGTACGCGCGCGACCATCGAACTGGGGCAGATGGCGGCCGGGCTCGGCGCCGATGCGCTGATGGTCGCGCCGTCGGCCGAGCCGGTGCCCAACGAGGCGCGCGTGGCCGACTACTACGGACGTGTCTGCGCCGCCGTGTCGCTGCCCGTGGTGCTGCAGGACCATCCGGCGTCGACCGGCGTGCACATGAGCGTCGCGACGATCGCGCGCATCGTCGCCGACAATGCGCGCATCGCGTGCATCAAGGCCGAGGCCGTGCCGTCGGCGGCAAAGATCGAAGCGCTGTCCGCGGTGCTGTCGCGACCGGTGCCGATGCTCACCGGGCTGGGCGCGCTGTACGGCCAGTTCGACCTGGAGAAGGGCTCCAGCGGCTACAACACCGGCTTCGCGTTCCCCGAGGTGCTGCAGGCCCACCTGGCAGCATGGCGCGCGGGCGATCGCAGGCTCGCGCGGCGCATCTGGCAGCACTTCCTGCCGCTGATCGTGTTCGAGCAGCAGCCGGGCGTGGCGGTACGCAAGGAGATCCTGCGCCGGCGCGGCCTGCTCGCGACGGCCACGGTCCGGCATCCTGGTGCGGCGCTGGCGCCCGGCAGCGCGCGGCAGCTGAGCACGCTGCTCGATGAGACGATGCCGGGCGTTGACATCACCCGGCCGATCGAGGTCGCGTCGGTGATCGGCGTGTGACGGGCGCGCGAAGGGCGCGCGAAGGACGCGCGCCGGTCGGGCGAGCGCTCGGCGCACGCCCGACGCACGCGCCGGGAGCCAGCGCGCCGGGAGTCAGCCGGCCAGCGCCGCCTTGAGTTCGAGCCGGCGCCGGTGCAGCACCGGCTCGGTGTAGCCCGACGGCTGCTTCGTGCCCTCGAACACCAGGTCGCACGCGGCCTTGAACGCGATGCCGTCGAAGCCGGGCGCCATCGGGCGATACAGCGGGTCGGCGGCGTTCTGCCGGTCGACGACGGCGGCCATGCGCTTCATCACCTCCAGCACGCGTTCCCTCGTCACCACGCCGTGGTGCAGCCAGTTGGCGATGTGCTGCGACGAGATGCGGCAGGTGGCGCGGTCTTCCATCAGCGCGACGTTGTTGATGTCGGGGACCTTGGAGCAACCGACGCCCTGGTCGATCCAGCGCACCACGTAGCCGAGGATGCCCTGCGCGTTGTTCTCGACCTCGGCGGTGATCTCGGCGTCGGACCAGTTGCGCTCCTTCGCCACCGGGATGGTCAGGATGTCGGCGAGTTGTGCGCGCCGCCCGCCGCGGGCGATTTCGGCCTGGCGTGCGAGCACGTCGACGCGGTGGTAGTGGGTCGCGTGCAGCGTTGCGGCGGTGGGGCTGGGCACCCAGGCGCAATTGGCGCCCGCCTGCGGATGACCGATCTTCTGCTCGAGCATCGCGGCCATCAGGTCGGGCATTGCCCACATGCCCTTGCCGATCTGTGCGCGCCCGGCCAGGCCGCAGGCCAGGCCGTTGTCGACGTTCCACAGCTCGTAGGCTGCGATCCAGGGCTGTGACTTCATGTCTGCCTTGCGCACCATCGGGCCCGCCTCCATCGACGTGTGGATCTCGTCGCCGGTGCGGTCGAGGAAGCCGGTGTTGATGAAGGCGACGCGGCGCTTCGCGGCGCGGATGCATTCCTTCAGGTTCACCGTGGTGCGCCGTTCCTCGTCCATGATGCCGAGCTTGACCGTGTCCGCCGGCAGTCCGAGTACGCGTTCGACGTGGCTGAAGATCTCGTCGGTGAACGCCACTTCCTCGGGGCCGTGCATCTTCGGCTTGACCACGTAGATCGAACCCTCGGTGGAGTTGCGCGTGCCGCCCTGCTTGCGCAGGTCGTGCATCGCAATCAGCGCGGTGCACATCGCGTCGAGCAGCCCCTCGTAGGCCTCGTTGCCGTCGCGGTCGAGCACCGCAGGGTTGGTCATCAGATGCCCCACGTTGCGCACCAGCATCAGCGCACGGCCCTTGAGCACGAGCGGCGAGCCGTCCGCAGCGACGTACTCGCGATCCGGGTTCAATGCGCGCTCGAAACTGCCACCACCCTTGTCGACCGTCTCGGTGAGGTCGCCGCGCATCAGGCCGAGCCAGTTGCGGTAGGCGAGCGCCTTGTCGTCGGCGTCGACCGCGGCCACGGAGTCCTCGCAGTCCATGATCGACGTGATCGCGGCTTCCATCAGCACGTCGGCCACGCCGGCACGGTCGGACTTGCCGATCGCGTGCGTACGGTCGATGCGGATCTCGACGTGCAGCCGGTTGTGCACGAGCAGTACTGCAGACGGTGCCGCGGCGTCGCCGCGATGGCCGGCAAAGCGCGCCGTGTCGGCCAGCGTGGTTTCGCCGTCCGGGGTGTCTGCCTTCAGTTCACCGCCGGCCACGCGGTAGGCGGCCACGTCGGCGTGACTGCCGCGCGCGAGCGGCGCGACCTGGTCGAGAAACGCCTTGGCCCATGCGATCACGCGTGCGCCGCGCACCGGATCGTAGCCGCCGGGCTGCGGCGCGTCGCCCATTGCGTCGGTGCCGTACAGCGCGTCGTACAGGCTGCCCCAGCGTGCGTTGGCCGCGTTGAGCGCGTAGCGCGCGTTCATCACCGGCACCACCAGCTGCGGGCCGGGAATGGTCGCGATTTCCGGGTCGACGTTGGCGGTCTCGACCGCGAAGTCGGGCCCTTCCGGGACCAGGTAGCCGATCTCGGACAGGAAGGCGGTGTAGGCGGCCTGGTCGTGCGGCGCCTCACGATGCTCGCGGTGCCAGGCGTCGATCTTCGATTGCAGCGCGTCGCGCCTGGCGAGCAACGCGCGATTGCGGGGGCCTTTCTCGTGCACCAGTCCGGACAGGCCCTTCCAGAACTGGTCGGAGGCGATCCCGGTGCCGGGCAGCGCCTCGCGTTCGATCATGTCGTGCAGGCTGCGCGCCACCTGCAGGCCGAATTTCTCGATGCGCTCGGTCATGGTGTTTCTCCGCAATGGATGTCTTCGTGAATCATGCAATCAGCGGGCATTCGCACCTGGCGGCCGGATCAGGGCCGCACGACCGCGAGCACGTCGCTCAGCAGGGTCCCAACGTGGTCGGGCGCGGCATCGAGGCATTCGAGCGGCGCTCCGGTGCGATTCACCCAGAACGTGGTGTAGCCGTACCAGTGCGCGCCGATCGCGTCCCAGCAGTTCGACGACACGAACAGGATCTGGCGCGCGCGAAGGCCGAAGGCGCGCGGCGCCAGCGCGTAGATGCGCTCGACCGTCTTGAAAGCCGCGACGCTCTCCGACGAGAGCAGGTGGTCGAACAGGCCCGTCATGCCGGAGCTGCGCACCGCGACCTCGATCATCTCGAGGTCGCCGTTGCTGAGCACGCCCAGCGGCAGGCCGGTGGCCTTCAGCGCGCGCAGCGCCGGCAGGTTCTCGGGAAACGCCGACAGGCTGGCGTACTGGTTCATCAGCCTGGCCTCGGCCTGCGACTCGAGCGACAGCGCCAGGCGTGCCGCCGCGAATCGCAACGCGTCGCGGGTGATCTCGCGGAACGGCTTGTAGCGGTCGGACATGGTGCGCAGCCACGAATACTCGAGCTGCTTCTGGCGCCACAATTGCGACAGGGCGTCGCCCTTGCCGGGAAAGAGCTGCTCGGCCAGACTCGCCACCGAGTACACGTCGAAAAGGGTTCCGTAGGCGTCGAAAACGACGGCCTCGATCGGGCCCGTGACGCCGGCACGGCCGTTCGGGCTTGCGGTACGGTGATTCGGTGCCTTGGCTGCCATTGAAGCGAGCATAGCGCTCCAATACATGACAAAAAAGACCGTAATCGAGCAAAGTCCTTGTACTTTTCGTCAAGAATCAGTCACCAACCCGGGATACGCACGATGAAGTCCAGCTCTGTCTCCAGCCACCGGGTGTTCCGATGAGGCGGCCGTTCGAGGCGCTCGCTGCCGGGCGCAGCGTGGCCTGCGTCGACATCGGCGGCACCAAGGTCTCCGTGACGATCGCCTCCCGCGAAGGCCCGGTGGCGCACCTGGCCGAGCCCACCGCGACGGCCGGCACCAACGATGCCGTCGCCGCCCAGGTACTGCGCATGATCGGCATCGGCGCCGCCCGGGCCGGCGTCTCCGAGGACCGCATCGATGCGGTGGGCGTCGCCGCGGCCGGCCCGTTCGTGCGGCGCGACGGCCACGTCGAGCTGGCTTCGCCGAACCTGTGCGGCGCGCTCGCCGGCCGCGGGCGCGGACTGCCCAACGACTGGCACACCGCACTGCTCGAAGGCCCGTTGCGCGCCCGTTTTCGCGACGTGCGGGTGGCCAACGACTGCGTCGCCGCGCTGATCGCCGAGCGCCGCTGGGGCGCCCTGCAGGGCATCGATCACTGCGCCTATGTCACCTGGAGCACCGGCATCGGCACCGGCCTGTGCGTGGACGGTCACGTGCTGCAGGGAAGGAACGGAAACGCCGGGCACGCCGGCCACACGTTCGTCAACGACGATCCTGCCGCATCGCTATGCGGCTGCGGCAACTTCGGCGACGTCGAGGCGCAGGTTTCAGGGAGCGCGATCGAGCGGCGCCTGGGCGTCGAGGCGGCAACGGTGCTGGCCGCGGCACGTGCCGGCGAGGCGCGCGCGTCGACCCTCGTCGACGACGCCTGCCGCATCCTGGGGCGTGCGCTCTACAACCTGGTGGCCACCCTCGACATCGAGCGGATCAGCCTCGGCGGCGGGGTGTTCTGGCACAACCGGGAATTCCTGCTGCCCAGGCTGAGCGCCCAGTTCGTCAGCCGTCCGCAGGCGCTGGTGGCAGGGGCGACGCTGGTGCCGGCCGGTTTGGGCCTGCAGGTGGTCGATTTCGGCGCGCTCGCGCTCGTGGCATGAATTCGGACGGGAACGACCGGTCAAGCGCGTTCAGGAAGTTGCCGCACCATGCGTGCACGTCGTATGCGCGCAGGCGCTCGAGCAGCGCCCCATGGCGCTCCTGGCGTTCCGCGAGCGGCATGGTCAGCGCCCGCTGCAGGGCATCGGCGGTGCCGCGGATGTCGTAGGGATTGACGAGCAACGCCTCGTCGAGTTGCTCGGCCGCGCCGGTGAAGCGCGACAACACCAGCACGCCCGGGTCGGACGCGTCCTGCGATGCGACGAATTCCTTGGCCACCAGGTTCATCCCGTCGCGCAGTGGCGTGATCACGCCGACGCGCGAGGCGCGGAACAGGCCCGGCAGGCGCCGCCGTGACACGGTGCGGTGGATGTAACGAACCGGCATCCAGTCCAGATCGCCGAAGTCGCCGTTGAGTGCACCGCACAGGCGTTCGAGCTCGCGGCGGATGTCGGTGTACGCGTCGACGTTCTCGCGGCTCGGCGAAGCGATCTGGATCAGCGTCGCGCTGTTGCGATTCTCGGGATAGCTGGTGAGCAACTGCCGGAAGGCGAGGATGCGTTGCGGGATGCCCTTCGAATAGTCGAGGCGGTCGACCCCGATCAGCAACCTGCGCCGGGCGTATTCGTCGCGCGTGGTCGTGTAGGCGTCGCGTGCTTCGCGGCTGTGGGCCAGGCGCTCGAACGCTTCGACGTCGATGCCGATCGGAAACGACTGCGCGTACAGGCACCGGCCGAGCGCTTCGAGGCGATGCTCCGGGGCAGGCCGCGCACCGAGCTCGGCCAGGGCGTAGCCGGTGAAGTGCCCGAGGTCGGTGCGGCTCTGGAAACCCACCACGTCGTACGAGAACATCGCACGCATCAGCAGCTCGTGCTGCGGGATCGCTGCCAGGATCGGCGGGGGCGGGACCGGAATGTGCAGGAAGAAGCCGATTCGTTGGGAGCACCCGGCGGAGCGCAGTTCGGCGGCCAGCGGAATCAGGTGGTAGTCGTGCACCCAGATCAGGTCGTCGGGGCGAAGCAGCGGCAGCAGCCGGCGCGCGAACAACTGGTTGACCCGGCGGTAGCCTTCGATGTAGGTGCCGTCGAAGTCCGCGAGGTCGAGCCGGTAGTGGAACACCGGCCACAGCACGCCGTTGCTGTAGCCGTCGTAATAGGCGTCGTAATCCTCGCGGCTAAGGTCGACGCTGGCCAGCGTCACGGAGCCCGCCTGCTGCGTGTGCAGCTCACCTTCGCCCGGCGTGCCGCCCTCGATGATCCTCCCGCTCCAGCCGAACCACAGTCCGCCGGTGCTCTGCAGCGCCTCGCCGAGCGCCACTGCCAGCCCGCCCGCCGCCGGCTTGCGCGGATCGGCGAGACGGTTCGAGACGACGACCAGGCGGCCCACGGCTTGTCTCCCCGGTCTCAGACGACCGTATCCCACGCGGCCGACAGGCGGACCGCGCCGTTGATGATGCCGACCATCGAATAGGTCTGCGGGAAATTGCCCCACATCTCGCCGGTGACCGGGTGCGTATCCTCCGACAGTAGCCCGAGGTGATTGCGATGCGCCAGCATCGATTCGAAAATTTCGCGCGCCTGCTGCCTGCGCCCGATGCGGGCCAGCGCGTCGATGCGCCAGAACGTGCAGATGTTGAACGCGGTCTCGGGCCGGCCGAAGTCGTCGGGTGCCTCGTATCGGCGCATGTAGGGGCCGTCGCACAGGTGGCGCTCGAGCGTTTCCAGCGTGGCGACGAAACGCGGATCCTTCGGGTCGATGAAGCCGACTTCGGCCATCAGCAGCACGCTGGCGTCCAGGTCTCTCCCGCCGAAGCTCTCGACGAACGCCTGGCGCTCCTCATTCCAGGATTCCCGCAGGATACGCTCGCGCATCGTCCCGGCATGCGTGTGCCAGTACGCGGCCCGTTCGGGCAGGCCGAGCAGCGTGGCGATGCGGCCCAGCCGGTCACACGCGGCCCAGCACATCAGTGCCGACGAGGTGTGCACGCGCGCGCGCGTGCGCAGCTCCCACATCCCGGCGTCGGGTTGCCCGAACACCTTCACGGCCTGCCCGCCGACCTGTTCGAGGCGTTCGAACTCGGGCCGCCCGGATCGATGCAGCAGTCGATGGTCGTAGAAGGCTTGCGCGGCACCCAGCACCACGTTTCCGTAGACGTCGTGCTGGAAATGCTCCTGGGCCTGGTTGCCGACGCGCACCGGCCCCATGCCGCGATAGCCGCTCAGGTGCTCGCAGATCGACTCCGGCAGCTCGTGCTCCATGCCGATGCCGTACAGCGGCTGGATGTGGCCGCCGCGCGCCGCGACGACGATGTTGCCGAGCCAGTCGAGGTAGCGCTCCATCGTGGCGACCTCGGACAGGCTGTTGAGCGCGCGAATCACGAAGAACGCGTCGCGCAGCCAGCAGAAGCGGTAGTCCCAGGTGCGCCCGCTGTACGGCGCTTCCGGAATGCTGGTCGTCATTGCCGCGACGATTGCGCCGGTATCCTCGAATACCGAGAGCTTCAGCGTGATCGCCGCGCGGATCACGGCATCCTGCCACTCGATCGGCACCGCCAGTCGCTGGCTCCAGTTGCGCCAGTAATCCAGCGTATCCTGCTCGAAGCGCCGTGCGGTGTCGGCCACGCCGTCGT
>CAZBTE010000075.1:0-9080 GCA_964494665.1 uncultured Limnobacter sp. | reverse complement strand
AGCCGATGTCCATCCGGGCCATGATCCCGATCGCGTCGCGCACCGACGCATCGAAGCGCACCGTCACCGGTTGGCGCTGGATCAGGGAGCCGAGCGGGCTGTGGATCGCCGGCAGTGGACGGCCCCCGGAACGTCCGGAGGCGGGTTCGTTCATGCTCGTCTCAGTAGGTCACTCGCGCATAGTAGGTGCGTTCGGCCGCTTCGCGTGCCTCGCGCAGCGTGTGGATGCCCTGCTCGGCGAGCAGCGGGATCATCCTGAGGAACACCTCGCCGGTAACGATCGCATCGCCCAGCGCGGTGTGCCGGCCGATCACGTTGATTCCGAGACGCTCGGCGATCGCCTCCAGGCGGTGCGACGCCTGGTTCGGATGGATCACCGCGGAAAGCAGCAGGGTGTCGAGCACCGGCTGCCGGAACACGATGCCGGTGGAGGCTTCCTTCATCTGCAGGAAACGCATGTCGAACGCGGCGTTGTGTGCCACCAGCACGGTGTCCTCGCAGAAGGCATGGAACTCCGGCAGCACCCGGTCGATGGTGGGCTGGCCGCGCAACGTCTCGTCGGTGATGCCGTGGATCGGGATCGATTCCGGGCGGATGCGCCGTCGCGGATCGACCAGCTGGTCGATGCACTCGGTGCGCAGCAAGCGTCCGTTGACGATGCGCACCGCGCCGACCTGGATGATCTCGTCGCCGCCGGAAGGGTCGAGTCCGGTGGTTTCGGTGTCGAAGACCGTGTAGGTCAGTTCGGCGAGGCGCCGCTCCTCGAGCGCGCGCGTCTCGTCGGTCTGCCGGAACAGGTCGAAGTCGTAGTACTCGGGGCGGCTCTCGCTGTGCACGAAGGCGACCCCATCGGTCGACTCGGGCCGGGCGGCGATCGGGATCAGCAGGCGGAAGAACGATCGGCCGGTCACCTCGTCATGCTGCACCCACAACTCGCCGCCATGCCGGTCGATCACCTCGCGCAGCGTGAGCGAGGCGGATTCGCCCGGCAGGTCGATCGCCTCGTGCTCCCAACCCGCCAGCGCCTGCGTGTCCTCGAGCCGCCCGTGCCAGAGCAGGTCGAGTTGCGCCAGCCGGGTATCGCGAGCCAGCCGGAACTGCACGGTGCGAATGCCGATCGTCTCCTTGAGCCTGGCCGCCAGCCACGTCAGCGCGATCAGCAGGGTATAGCTGTCGACTTCGAGCCACAGGTCGCTGGCGACCTCGGACGCTTCGGTGCGCAGGTCGAGCTCGCGCTCGATCCGTCGCTGTGCCGCCTGCAGGAGATCGGCGCCGAGCATGTCCTCGAGCGGCCAGCGCGCCGCAGGCGTGCCGGCGGACTCGGTGCTCGCCTGGTCGAGGCGCCGGCTCATCGCGGTGGCTTCGTCACGGATGACGCCGACGAAGCGGTTGCGCTGCCCGGCGTCCATGTCCGGATACTCGAGCAGGTTCTCCACCGCGGCCCGGATGTTGGCCATCGAGGCGCGGCTGCCTTCGGTGAGCGACTGCAGCAACAGTCCGCGGCTGCGTTCGGCCTCGACGTTGCGGGTGATGTTCTCCAGCATCAGCAGGTAGCCACCGATCAGTGGCTCGCGCGCGGGCACCGACTCGCTCGCGTCACCGCCCAGTACCGGCGCCATGTGGACGCGGATCAGCTGTCCGGCCCGGGTCGTGGTGACGAACGCGGCCGATGGTCGTGCGCTGCCGCGCGCGAGCCGGTGCCGGATCTGCTCCAGCCCGTGTGCGATCAGGTGTCGATCGAGCACGGCGAAGATCGAGCGGCCCAGGCCGACCAGTCCGCCACCTTCGCCGAGCACCTGGAACTGCAGCCGTGCACGGTTGTTGTACAGCAGTATCCGCCCGTCGAGGTTGCACACCACGACGCTTTGCGTCAGTTCGGACATCAGCGCCGCGAGCCGGTTGCGCTCCTGCTCGACCGTGGCCCTGGCCTGTTGCACGCGCTCGTCGACGTCGCGCTCGAGGGCCTCGCGCTGGTCGGCCAGCGCATTGACCGCCTCGGCGAGGTTACGGATTTCAGGCGCGCCGCTGCCTTCCAGGCGCAGTGCCGGGTTGGCCCTGACCATCACGAGCGCCTGTTCGCGCAGGCTGAGCGGCGCCACGACGTATGCCCGGTACAGTACCCGCCCGATCAGCCCGAGGATCGCCCACGAGACCAGCGTGACCAGCACCACCAGGCCGTAGCGCTTCTGCAGGACCGCCAGCGCGGCCTGCCGCTCTTCTTCCTGCATGTCGGCCCACAGCGCCACGCCCAGGACGCCGAAGAGCAGCGTGAGGAGCAGGTACAGGCCGGCCAGGCCGATCAGCAGCTTTGCCTTGCCGGCCATTCACTCCGGTCCCAGCATCTGCCTGACCTGGGCGACCAGATCCTTGGTCGAGAACGGCTTCGTCACGTAGGCGTCGGCGCCCAGGGCCATTCCCTTGGCTACCTCGGTGTCACGCCCCTTGGCACTGAGCATCAGCACCTTGACGTGGCGCCACTCGGGGTTGGCGCGTATCCGCTGGCAGACCTCGAAGCCGTTCATGCGGGGCAGCATGATGTCGAGCAGCACGAGATCGGGTGGTGTCGAGGCCAGCGCCGCGAGCGCCGCCTCGCCGTCGGTGACGGTGACCACCTCGAAGCCTTCGCGCTTCATCAGGAATTCCAGCGAGACGACGATATTGGGCTCGTCGTCGGCAATCAGGATTCTTCGCGTCATCGTGCTGCTCTTGCCTCCTCGCGCCCCCGAGCCCGGGCTGCGGCCAATGGCAGTGTAAACGAGAAAACCGCCCCTTCGCCCGGCGTGCTCGCCACGCTCAGCATCCCGCCGAAGTGCTCGATGATGCGCCGGCTGATCGGCAGGCCCAGCCCCGTTCCCGGCGGCTTGTCGGTGAGCGTGTCGCCAACCTGCCGGAACTTCTCGAACACGATCTTCTGGTTCTCCGGCGTGATGCCTGGACCGTTGTCGCGCACGCTCACGCGCAGCGCGTCGGCATCGCGCCGCAGCGACACCTCGACGCGCCCGGCTTTCGCGTCGCAGAACTTCACCGCGTTGGCCAGCAGGTTCAGCATCACCTGCATCAGGCGGTCGCGGTCGGCCAGCACCGGCGGTAGGCCATCCGGCAGCTCGCGGACCAGCGCGACCTGCTTCTCCGCGAACAGCGACGAAGTGGCCGCCAGCGATTCCTCGATCACCTCGCGCAGGTCGAGCAGCGCCGGGTGCCATTCGGCGTTGCCCGATTCGATCTTGGCCATGTCGAGCACCTGGTTGATCAGGCGCGTGAGCCGCTCGGCCTCCTTGACGACGATCGAGAGGAAGCGCATCCGCTCCTCGACCGGAAGCTCGGCTTCATCGAGCAGGATCTCGGAGAACGAGCGGATCGAGGTGAGCGGGGTGCGCAGCTCGTGCGTCACGGTCGAGATGAAGTCGTCCTTCATCCGGTCGAGCTCCTTCAGGCTCTCGTTGGCCGCGCGCAGTTCGGCGGTGGCCGCCTCCAGCTCGCGCGACTTCTGCTCCAGCTCGCGCGAATGCGCACGTGCCTGGGAGGCCTCGTCCAGGATGTCCATCACCTCGTCCATCCCCAGCGGCTCCTCCTTGACCACCGAGGCGACCATCGCGCGCGCCGAAGCGCCGCCGACGGCGCCCGCCAGCAGCGTCTCCGCGTGGTTGACCAGGCCCGCGTCGGCCACCAGTTGCTCGATCGATTCCGCGCCGCGCTCCCGGGCATAGGCAGCGAACGCCGCGTGTGCGCGCTCCGGGCCGAGGAAGCGGCCGAGCAGCGACACCAGGTCGCCGACGTGGGCGCTTCCGCGCCAGAAGCGCAGGCGCTCGGCGCCGCTGCCGCCGTGGCGAAAGACATCGACGTAAAGCGATGCGTGGCTGGTCTCCACGACGCTCGGGCGACCGCGCAGCGAGACGGCGATATAGAAGCCGATGTTGGCGAGCATGCTCCAGAACAGGCTGTGCGGGATCTCTTCCAGTCCCTCCAGGCCGAACAACTGCTGCGGCCTGAGCAGCGCGATGCCGAACGGGCCTTCGAACAGGAACTGGGAGGACAGCCAGCCCGACTTGGCGAACGACGGAAGCAGCAGCGTATAGGCCCACACCGCGAAGCCGGCCACCAGCCCGGCCACGGCGCCGTCGCGTGTGCCGCCCTTCCAGTAGATGCCGCCGAAGATGGCCGGCGCGAACTGGGCCACCGCGGCAAACGAGATCAGGCCGATGCCGACCAGCGCGTACGCCTCGCCCGCGGCGCGGAAATAGACGTAGCCGAGCAGCAGCACGGCCACGATCGCCCAGCGGCGGATCGCCAGCAGCAGTCGCGACAGGTCGTGGCGCGCCTGCAGTCGCAGGACTTTCCAGCGAAGCAGCGCCGGCATCACGAGGTCGTTGCAGATCATCGTCGACAGCGCGATCGTCTCGACGATGACCATGCCGGTTGCGGCCGACAGGCCGCCGATGAACACCAGCAGGGTCAGCGCCTCGTGTTGTTGCGCCATCGGCAGCGTGAGCACGAACGTGTCGGCGTCGACGCTGCCGTTGCCGAAGTGAAGCAGGCCGCCGAGCGCGATCGGAAGCACGAAGATGTTGATCAGAAACAGGTAGAGCGGGAACAGCCAGATCGCCCGCCTAAGGTGACGCTCGTCGACGTTCTCGACCACGGCGATCTGGAACTGCCGTGGCAGCAGCATGATCGACAGCATCGAAACCACCGTGAGCGACCACCAGGTACCGTAGCTGGTACCCGTGTCGGCGAACGTCATCAGCGCCGCGAGGTCGGGTTCCTGCGCGGCGCGCTCGAAGATGTCGCCGAAGCCGTTGTACATGCCGAAGGTCACGAACAGGCCCACGGCCAGGAAGGCGAGCAGCTTGACCACCGATTCGAACGCGATGGCCGCCACCATTCCTTCGTGGCGTTCGGTTGCATCGAGGTGGCGCGTGCCGAACAGGATCGTGAACGCTGCCAGGATCAGCGCGATGTACAGCGCGCTGTCCTGCGCGAGCGGCTGCGCGGCTGCGGTGGCCGGCATCACGATGTCGGGATAGTGCAGCAGGATCGTGAAGCTGTTCGAGATGGCTTTCAGCTGCAGCGAGATGTAGGGCACGATGCCGATCACGGCGATCACCGTGACCAGCCCGCCGAGCATCTGGCTCTTGCCGTAGCGCGAGGCGACGAAGTCGGCGATCGACGTGATGCGGTTGACCTTGCTGATGCGGATGATCTTCAGCATCACCAGCCACCACAGCGCGACCATCAGGGTCGGGCCGAGGTAGATCGGCAGGAAACCGATGCCGTCGGAAGCCGCGCGTCCCACGCTGCCGTAGAAGGTCCAGGTGGTGCAGTACACCGCCAGCGACAGCGCGTAGATGGTGGGATTGGCGATGATCGAGCGTCCCGCATCGGCGCGCTTGTCGCCGTAGTGGGCAATCGCGAAGAGCAGGCCGAGGTAGGCGAACGAGACCCCGACGATCACCCAGCCCTGGAGCACGTCCTATCGCCTCCGGCGCTCGATGACCAACGCCATCAACGCGATCAGCAGGCTCCAGGCGCCAAAGAGATAGGCGTACAGCAGCGGGATGCCGAGGACCGTGTCCGACTTGTTGAACAGGGCCAGCAACGGGAAGTTCAGCAGAACGCAGCCCAGCAGGAAGATCGCGGCCAGCCGATGGCCGGTGATGTCCGAGCGATTCATGACGCCTTCCCCCTAGTTCGGGGGAGTATAACGCTCGCTTACAGGGCGTCGGGAACCCGCGGGGCGCAGCCGGCGCAGCCGGTGAACCCGCTCAGCCCTTGCTGCCCTGCTTGAGCAGGCGCTGGCGTTCGCGCTGCCATTCACGCTCGCGTTCGGTTTCGCGCTTGTCGTACTGCTTCTTGCCCTTGGCCAGTCCGACCGATACCTTTACGCGCCCGCGCGTGTAGTGCAGGTCGAGCGGCACCAGCGTGTAGCCGGCACGTTCGACCTTGCCGATCAGCCGGGCGATCTCTGCCGCGTGCAGCAGCAGCTTGCGGGTGCGCACGGGGTCGGGGTTGACGTGCGTCGACGCCTCGGGCAGGGGCGTGATGTGCGCACCGACCAGGAAGAGCTCGGCGTCGCGCACGATCACGTAACCTTCCTTGAGTTGGGCGCGTCCGGCGCGGATCGCCTTCACTTCCCAGCCCTCGAGCGCGATACCGGCCTCGATGCGCTCTTCGATGAAGTAGTCGTGGGTGGCTTTTTTGTTCTGGACGATGCTCATGACTAGAATCCGCGTCGCGGGCCCGCGCATTGTGCCCCGGATTGCCCCCGAGCTTCGAATCGACCGCCCCAAGTGCACGCCGTTCGCAAGTCCGTCCTGCTGCCGTACAGCGCCCGCCAGATGTTCGATCTGGTCGAGCGCATCGAGGACTACCCCCGCTTCCTGCCCTGGTGCGGCGGCGCCGACGTGGTGCGCGACGCCGGCAGGGGCGTCGTGGCGACGATCCTGATCGACTATCGCGGACTCAGGCAGCGTTTCACGACTGCCAACGTCCACCGTCCGCCGGAGGAGATCGCGATGCAGCTGCGCGACGGACCGTTCTCCCGACTGGAAGGGAACTGGCGCTTCCTGGCGTTGCGCGAGGACGCCTGCAAGGTGGAGTTCGCGCTCGAGTACGCTTTCGCGCGGGGACTGCTCGGACGCGCGATGGCGCCGGTGTTCGACCAGATCGCGCGCTCGTTCGTCGACGCGTTCGTGCGCCGCGCCGACCAGCTCTATGGTCGCTGACGAGGGTGGCGAAGCGGCCGCGCTTGCGGTAGAGATCGTCTGGGCCTGCACCGACGGTTCGGTTGCCAGCGTGACGGTTGCGCTGCCTGCCGGTGCGCGCGTGCGCGACGCGCTCGTCGCGCTGCGCGCCGATCCGCTCGGCGAAGCGCCAGCCGACGCAGTGGCCCGCGGCGAGCTGACGACGGCGATCTACGGCGAGCGTTGCGACGCTGTTGCGGCGCTGCACCCGGGTGATCGCATCGAATTGCTGGCCGCGCTGCAGGTCGACCCCAAGCTGGCGCGCCGCCGGCGCGCGGAGGCACGGCGGGCACAGGCCGCGCCGGCCAAGGGGCGCGGGAGCGGGACCTGACTCACGGTGGCGAGCCGCCGTGAGCGGGGGTGCGCGGCGGCGAGTGGTGCGCGGCGTCGACGACCCCGGCCGCGACCGGGATTCAGCCGCCCGGGCGGGCGCAGTCGCGTGCAATGCCGCTGCGAAGCTCCTCGATGCGCCGGGTGCGTTCACGCTCGTCGAGCACTTGCCGCTCGCCGTCGGGCGCAATCGTCGTCATCCGCATGCCGCTTTCGAGTGTACGCAGGGTGGCGCGCGATTGCTCGCAGGCGCGCGCGCTCGCGGCCGCCTGGTCGCGCTGCGCCTGTTCCTTCCTCTCGGCTTCCTGGCGTTCCAGCGTGCGCTTGCGGAACTCGGCCTCTTTCTCGATCCAGCTGTGCGGCTTCGCGGCTGCCGGCGCCGCGGTGGCCGCAGCGGCCAGCCCGGTCGCGCGTGGCACATCGCTGGCGTCCGTTGCGGGGTCCGCAGCTGCCGCGGCACCGGCGGGCGGCACCTGTGCGGAGACGGGTGCGCGCACGATCTGCGACGTGCGCACTTCGGGCGGTGGCGGCAGGTCCGAATAGACCATCCGGCCGCTCGCGTCGCGCCATTGCCAGGTGCCGGCCGAAGCCGCGCCGGCGAGCAGGGCGCTGGCCAGCATCAGAGCGGCGGGTGCGAGAAAGGCGGACGGCGAACGGGGCCTGGACATGGCGCTCGCTCCTGGAGGCTGCGGACTTCCGATTGTCGGTGCCTGCGTCGCGGCGCCCCCGACGGGCGCCGACGAAAGGCGCGCGCCCGCGGCCGGACGGAGCGCCCCTGTATAATCCGCTTTTGTGCCCGAGGGTCCCATGCGACTGGCGAAAAAGGCGCTGACGTTCGACGACGTCCTGCTGGTTCCAGCGTTCTCCGAAATCCTTCCCCGCGACGCCTCCCTGAAAACCCGCCTCACGCGGGGAATCGGCCTGAACATCCCGCTCGTGTCCGCCGCGATGGACACCGTCACCGAAGCGCGACTGGCGATCGCGATTGCCCAGGAAGGCGGCCTGGGCATCGTCCACAAGAACCTTGCGCCCGAACTGCAGGCGGCCGAGGTGGCGCGCGTCAAGCGCCACGAGGCCGGCATCGTCGCCGACCCGATCACGGTGTCGCCGCAGATGAAGGTGCTCGACGTGATCAACCTGACCCAGCAGCACCGCATTTCCGGGCTGCCGGTGGTCGAGGGTCGCAGGGTGGTGGGCATCGTCACCAACCGCGACCTGCGCTTCGAAACCCGGCTCGACGAGCCGGTCAGCCGCATCATGACGCCGCGCGAGCGCCTGGTGACGGTGAGGGAGGGCGCTTCGCTCGAGGAAGCCAAGGCGCTGATGCACCGGCACCGGCTCGAGCGCGTGCTGGTGGTCGACGACGCGTTCGAATTGCGCGGCCTGATCACGGTCAAGGACATCCTCAAGGCCACCGAACATCCGGATGCGTGCAAGGACGACCAGGGCAAGCTGCGCGTCGGTGCGGCGATCGGCGTCGGTGGCGATTCCGAGGAGCGCGCCGAACTGCTCACGCGGGCTGGCGTCGACCTGCTCGTCGTCGATACTGCACATGGCCACAGCCTGGGCGTCATGGAGCGGGTCAGGGACCTGAAGCGGCAGTACCCGTTGCTGCAGGTCATCGCCGGCAACGTCGCGACCGCCGAGGCGGCACGCGCGCTGGTCGAAGCGGGCGCCGACGCGGTCAAGGTCGGCATCGGTCCCGGCTCGATCTGCACCACCCGCATCGTCGCCGGCGTGGGCGTGCCGCAGATCACCGCGATCGGCGACGTCGCCGCTGCGCTCGAAGGCACCGACGTGCCGCTGATTGCCGATGGCGGCGTCCGCTACTCGGGTGACGTCGCCAAGGCGATCGCGGCCGGTGCCGATGCCGTCATGCTCGGCTCGATGTTCGCCGGCACCGAGGAGGCGCCCGGCGAGGTGATCCTGTACCAGGGGCGCTCGTACAAGGCCTATCGCGGCATGGGCTCGCTGGGCGCGATGCAGCAGGGCGCGGCCGACCGCTACTTC